>JBAPYC010001144.1:0-1733 GCA_049284535.1 Streptosporangiaceae bacterium | reverse complement strand
CCGCCGCCCGCGCCGGCCCGGCGCGGGCGGCGGCGTGACCGGTGCCGCGGCCGCCAGTGGTGAAAGAAGGCGGCGATCAGTCCCGGCCGGCGACGCCGGGCGCGGCCGGACCGGGGTGATCTTTCCTGGCGGCCGTGAGCACTGGCCACTAACCCGTACACGCATGGCCGGTCACGCACGGTTCAGACTTCACGGCCCGCGTTATCTACAGGTAAGAACTCGGGACCGGAGCCGGGCCCGCACCGGCCGGCCAGCGCCCGCGCTACGAAGGGCCGCCGGGCGCCCCGAGAACCCGGGTCAGGTAGCCGTTGCCGAACCGGCGCTCCGGGTCGACCGCGGCCCGGACCCGGCGGAAGTCGTCGAAGTGCGGGTAGAGCGGACGCAGCCGCGCGGCGTCCAGGGAGTGCATCTTGCCCCAGTGGGGCCGACCGTCCACCTCGGCCACGATGGACTCGAACCGGTCGAACCACTCGCGGTACGGCAGCCCGGTGTACTGGTGGATCGCGATGTAGGCGCTGTCCCGGCCCGAGGCGGTGGACAGCCAGATGTCGTCGGCCGCCGCCACCCGGATCTCCACCGGGAACATGACCGGATCGGCCAGCCGGGGCACCGCCCGGCGCAGTTCGGCCAGCACATGGGGCAGTGATTCACGTGGAACGGCGTACTCGGACTCGACGAAGCGGACCCGGCGCGGCGTCACGAACACCCGGTGCGAGACGTCGGCGTAGGACCGCGCGGACAGCGCGGATGAGGACAGCCGGTTCAGCGCGGGAATGAGCGCCGGCCGGGCCCGGCCCACGCGGCACAGCGTGCCGAAGGCGGCGTTCTCCATCACCTCGAACTCCCAGAACCGCCGCCACCCCGGCAGCGGCCCGGCCGCCTTCGCGGCGCCCGGGGCACGCCGGTTGTTCCGCTTGACGAGGGCCTGGCGGCCGTAGGGGAACCAGTAGAACTCGAAGTGATCGTTGGCCGCGGCCAGCTCGCCGAACTGCTCCAGGACCTCCTCCACCGGCATCGGGCGCTCGTCGGCCACCAGCGTGAACGCCGGCACGCAGCGCAGGGTCACGGCGGCGATCACGCCGAGCGCGCCCAGCCCGACCCGGGCGGCCGCGAACAGGTCGGGCCGGACCGCGGCCGAGCACGCGGCCAGCGTGCCGTCGGCCAGCACGAGCTCGAGCGCCTCGATCTGGGTGGCCAGGCCGCCCAGCTGGGCGCCGGTGCCGTGTGTGCCGGTGGACAGCGCCCCGGCCAGCGTCTGCGCGTCGATGTCACCCAGGTTCGCCATGGCCAGCCCGAGCGCGCCGAGCTCGGCGTTCAGCGCCCGCAGCGACGTGCCCGACCTGGCGGTGACCAGGCCCGACCGGGTATCCGCGGCGATCACGCCGGTCCAGCCGGACAGGTCCAGGGCTACCCCGGAGGTGGCCGCGATCGAGGTGAACGAGTGCCCGCTGCCCAGCGCCCGGACCGGCAGCCCGGCCGTGGCCGCATCCTTTACCGCGGCCGCGATCTCCGCCTCGCTGCGCGGCCGGGCCCAGCGCGCCGGCGTCGCGGTCGCGGTACCGGCCCAGTTCCGCCAGCCACGGCGGCCGCTCGTGCGGGTGCCCGTGCGGCTGCCTGTGCCTGTGCTTGTCAGAGGCTTCATTACCGGACAGTATTCATATTTCCGGGGCGACGGTCTACTGTGCAGCCATGTCCGTTGACCAGCGCCGCCGGGCCGGCCGCGACGCCGGCCC
>JBAPYC010001143.1:0-3804 GCA_049284535.1 Streptosporangiaceae bacterium | reverse complement strand
GGCTCGGTCAGCACCATGGTGGCGCCGCTGCGCCGGATCAGCTCACGCCGCTCGGGCCCGGGGTGGGCCGGGTCGAGCGGGACGGCGACTGCGCCCAGCCATGTCAGGGCAGCGAGGATGGCCAGGTGGCCCGGGGTGGAGCCGAGCACCAGGGCCACCGGCTGGCCCGGCCGGACCCCGCGCGCAGCCAGCCGGGCGGCGATCACCCGGGCCCACTCGTCGAACCCGGCGTAGCTGTAGTCGCGGCCGCCCCCGCAGTCCCGATCAGCACCGCGCAGAAACGGGCGCGGACCGTGGTCCCCGACCGCCCCGGCCCAGGAGGCGGCGGCCGTCAGGTCTGCTGCTGACCTGGTCACGCCCCGGAAAGCCCGGCCGCCTTCAGTGCCAGCGCGCGGGCCCGCTCGAGGTCGTAGTTCTTGCGGGTGACCAGCCGCTGGGCGTACAGCCCGCCGCCGGACTGCAGGTTCGTCACCTGGTGCCAGCCGCCGAGGGCGTCGGCCGTGGTGTCGCGGATGGCGTGGAACAGCTTGGAGCGGTACTCGCCGCTGATGTCGGGCCCGGTGCCCATGTACTTCTCCAGCAGCGGCCGCAGCTCGGCGTTGTCGAAGTCGGCCAGGGACGGCGCCGTGACCACCGCGCCGCCGGCGATGTCGTGCAGGTGCCGGACCATCGTGCCGAAGTTGGCCGCGCCGTGGTACTTGGCCACGTTGGTGTACATGTCGTCCGGGTAGTAGTAGCCGTCCGGGGTGGCGCGCGAGTGCAGCAGCGCGGCCTCCAGGCCGGCCCGCAGCAGCGTGGCGTGGATCATCATCTCGTCGATCTTCTCGCGCACGTGCGAGATCTTGGCCGTGCCGTTGGCCTCGGCGATCAGGCTGGCCAGGCCGACCAGCTCGTCGGCCTGGGTGACCATGAACGACACCCCGCCGAGCCGCTCCCACAGGCCGAGGGAGTGCGCGAAGGTGGCCGCGTGCGCGGCCTGGCCGTCCAGGAATACCCGCTCGTCCGGCACGAACACGTCGTCGAAGATGACCATGCTGTCCGGCATGCTCGCCCGGGCGCTGACCGGGTAGTCACGCGGGTCGCCGGCCTGGGGGTGGTAGGTGGTGTTAGTGATGTACACGCCGGGTGAGCCGACCGGCACCGCGCAGGCGATGGCGTAGTCTTCCTCGCCCGGCTTCATGGATTTGGTCGGCATCACGATCAGGTCGTGGCCGTAGGCGGCCGCGGTGATGTGCAGCTTGGCCCCGCGGATGACCACGCCGCCGGGGCGGCGCTCCACGACCCGCACGTAGGCGTCCGGGTCGGACTGCTTGGCGGGGGCCAGGCTGCGGTCGCCCTTGGCGTCGGTGATGCACTCGGTGACCCGGATGTCGCGGCGGCGGGCGTCGTCGACGTAGGCCACGATGCGCGGGACGAACTCGGGCGCGTGATCTTCCAGCCGCCCGGCTGCCACCAGCAGTGTCATCAGCGACTGGTAAGTGACGTTGAGCAGCAGGTCCATCTCGGTGATGACCGGGATGCGGTCGCGCAACTCGTCCGCGCTGCGCGGCGCGACCGTGAGCGGGTTCACCGCGTCCGGTTCGGCGCTGTAGTACTTGTCGTACCCGTCGGCGATGGCCTGCAGGGGGACGGCGAGCGCGGGCTCGGACTCCAGGTCCTCGACCAGCCGGCCCTCGAAGTAGATCTTGCGCCCGTCCTTGAGGGACTCCTTGTACTGGCGGCCGGTCAGCATCGTTGCGCGCTCCTGTTACACCTGCGGGAACATTTTTGAATGTGATGTCTATGTCATATCTGTGGAGGGGCCTTTGTCAAGGCGGCCGGGAGCAGGGCACCCGGCGGTCAGGGTTCCCACTATCAGAGTGCCCCACGATCAGGGTGCCGGGCGATCAGGCTGGCCGCCCGATGCTTGCGCGCGGCCGCGTTCGGTGACCGCCGCCCGGCGGCGGCCGGTCTCGGCCAGGTCCAGGCCCGAACTCCGCCAGGCCTGGGACGCCTGCTCCTCGGCGTCGTAACCGCCGGCCACGAGCTCGGCCTCCACCTGGCGGTATGACGCCAGCAGGGCCCGGACGGCCCGGTCGTCGTTGCCCGCGATGGCGCCGGCGATCTCATGGGCCCGGCCGAGCAGGGCGGCGTGCGGCACCACCTCGCTGACCAGCCCGGCGGTCAGGGCCTGGGCGGCGGTGAGGAAATCCCCGGTGAAGCTCATCTGCCGGGCCCGGGCCCGGCCCACCGCCAGGGGCAGCAGGACCGACAGGCCCCAGCCGGGCAGCACGCCGACCCGGGCGTGCGTGTCGGCGAAGGCCGCCCGTTCGGAGCAGATGACGATGTCGCAGTTGAGCACCAGTTCCAGGCCGCCGGTCACGGCCACGCCGTTGACCGCCGCGATCACCGGCTTGCTGATCGGCGGCCAGGGCGGCGTGTGCGCCCCGGACCTCGCGCGGCGAAACACTGACGTCTGCTGGCCGACCTCCTTGAGGTCGACCCCCGCGCAGAAGGCCGGATCGGCGCCGGTGAGCACGACGGCACGGATGTCGCCGTCGGCGTCGGCCGCGGCCATCGCCTGGCCGAGAGCGGCGAGCACCTCGCTGCTGATGGCGTTGCGGGCCCGCGGCCGGTTGAGCGTGATCGTCGCCACCGGGCCGCCCGTGACGAACAGGACGACCGGTTCAGGGCCGGGCTCAGGCATCTTTGCCTCCGTTGTCAGTCGTGCGGGCGTTGTCAGTCGTGCGGGCGCTGTCAGTCGTGCGGGCGCTGGTCGAAGGGCTGGTTCGCGTACGGGTCAGGGTCACGCGGCAGTCCCAGGACCCGCTCGCCGATGATGTTGCGCTGTATCTCGCTGGTACCGCCGGCGATGCTGAGGATCTTGCCAGACAGGAATGCCTCGGCCGCCGCGGCCGCCTCCACCCCGGGGCCGCCGGCGGCAGCCCCCTCCTCGGCAGGCGGGGCCCAGGCGATAGCGTCACCGGGCTCGGCCTCGGTGGCCAGCACCCCGAGGGTCACCTCGAGCTGGGCGTGCACGAGCTTGCGGATGGACCCCTCAGCCCCGGGTTCGGACCGGCCCAGGGCGGCAAAGGCCCGTACGGTGGCCATCTGAAGAGCTCGTTCGGCCACAAATGCCTGCATGATCCGGTCCCGGATCACCGGGTCATCCCACGCCCCGGTCTGGCGGGCCCGCGTCGCGATCGCGTCCGCCTGGCCCGGCCCGACGCCGGGCCGGCCGGACAGGCCGCTGCGCTCGGCCATCAGCGTGGTCATGGCCACCGACCAGCCCCGGCCTTCCGGGCCGAGCCGGTCATCGTCGGGCACCACCACGTCGTCAAAGAACACCTCGCCGAACTCGGAGTGCCCGTTGAGCTGGCGCAGCGGCCGGACCTCGACGCCGGGGCTGTGCATGTCCAGCAGGAAGTAGGTGATGCCGCGGTGCTTTGGCTGCGACGGGTCGGTCCGCGCCATCAGCAGGCCAAAATCAGCACCGTACGAAAAGGAACTCCATACCTTCTGCCCGTTGACCACCCACGCCCCGTCCCGGCGCACCGCCCGGGTCCGCAGCGAGGCCAGGTCCGAGCCGGCACCGGGCTCGCTGAACAGCTGGCACCAGCGGTGCTCGCCCCGGGCCAGCGGGCGCAGGAAACGCTGCTTCTGATCCTCGCTCCCCCACTCGATGATGGTCGGCCCGCCCAGGGCCAGGCCGACGAAGTCCTCACCCGGCCGGCCCGCGTGCCACCGGGTGAGCTCATCGTTGACCACGGCCGTCGCGTCCGCGGCCAGGCCAAGGCCGCCGTATTCGGCCGGCCAGCCCGGCGT
>JBAPYC010001142.1:0-5404 GCA_049284535.1 Streptosporangiaceae bacterium | reverse complement strand
CGCCCGCGCTGCGCCCGGTCATGCGCCGGGCCGCCGCCCGGCTGTGGCGCGACGATCTCGCCTACGCCGAACGCCGTTACCAGCTCAGATCGCGGTGAGACGGCGTGAATCCAGCACCGGGGCCGGCGTGGACGGCGGGGCAGGTGGCGCGGCAGCTGGGTATCGCCGAATCGACACTGCGCGCCTGGCACCGCCGCTACGGCATCGGCCCGCACGGCAGCCAGCCCGGCCGGTACCGCCGTTACTCAGAAGCGGACGTCGCCCGGCTGCAGCGCATGATCGACCTGATCAGGCTGGGCATGCTGGCCTCCGACGCGGCCCGCATCGCGCAGGCCGGTGATTCCGCAGCCATTCCGGCCGAACGTGACGTGGCCGATCTGGTCGCGGCGGCGCGGGCGGCGGAGCCCGAACGGTGCCGCATCGTTCTGGATGACGTGCTGGCCCGCCGCGGTGTGGTGGAAGCGTGGGAGACGGTCTGCCGCCCGGCGCTGGTCATCGTAGACGCCGACCAGCGGGACAGACCCGACTGCATTGACATCGAGCACGCCCTGTCCTGGGCCGTCCTCGCCGCCTTGCACCGCGCCCCGCGTGCGCCCCTGGTTCCCGGCGCGGGAATGGTCGTGCTCGCCTGCGTCGAGGCGGAGCAGCACACCATCCCGCTCGCTGTCCTGGCCGCCGCCCTGACCGGGCGCGGCGTCCCGGTCCGCATGCTTGGCGCCGCCACCCCCACAGCCAGCCTGGTCCGTGCCGTCCGCGACACCGCCCCATCCGCCCTGGTGCTCTGGGCACAGCACCCCGGCAACGGGCACCCCGGCGTGCTGCATGCGCTGCGGCCTTATGGCGTCCGCCTGTTCACCGCCGGCCCCGGCTGGCCGCCCTCCGGCCTTGACGGCGCCGAGCATCTCACCGGACTGCCCCAGGCCCTCACCGCTCTGGCCGGCTAGCCCGCGGCCAGGGTGTGTGAGGTGGCGCGCAGGCCCCGGTCCAGGAAGCGGATCATCCAGCCGAAGCTCTCCTCCGGCGGCGGGGCCCACTGGAAGCCCTTGCCGCTCTCCAGCATGATGAACCCGTCCATGGCCGAGCGGATGGTGCGGATGGCGTGGTTCATCTCCTCCTCGCCAATGCCGTAGCCGGCCAGCACCGCGGCGATCGTGCCGACCAGCCGGCTGGCAGCGGCCAGCATCGGGTCGGCCGGGCCCTGATACTCCTCGTCCACGGCGGTCGCATACCGGCCTGGGTGGGTCAGCGCGTAGCCCCGGCCCGCAGTCAGCATCGCGGTCAGCGCGTCCAGGCCGGACCGGCCCTGCACGGCGTCCCCGATCACCTCGCCGAACTCGGTCATGGCCACGATGGCCAGCCGGTGCCGCAGATCGGCCAGGTTCTCGACGTGCTTATACAGGCTCGGCGTCCGGACGCCGAGCCGCTCGGCCAGCAGGCCCATGGTCAGGCCCGCGAACCCCACGTCATCGGCCAGGATGGCGGCCGCGGCGACCACCTCGTCGCGGCTCAGGCCCGCTCTAGGCACCCGCGTGTTCCTTCAGGAACGGCACGATGGCCGCGGCGACCTGCTCGGGGAACTGGGTGTGCGGGTAGTGGCCGGCGCCGCCGATCATCACCAGCTGGCCCAGGCCGGCCGGCATGGCGGCCACGATGGCGTGGCCCTCAGCCTCCGCGTCGGGCCAGTCCGAGTCCAGCGAGCCCATGATGATCAGCGCCGGGCAGCTGATGCTGGCCAGCTTGGCCTCGGCGTCGGCCGGCTTGGACCGGCTCATCTTCTGCAGCACCTTGGTCCGGCCGGGCTCGCGCAGGTTGGCCAGCAGCGCGGCGGTGGCCTCCCGGTAGTCGGCCGGCTTGGTGCCGGGGAAGGCGACGTCGAGATAGCTGGCCCACATTCCCAGGTTGCCGGTCATCATCGTCCCGAGCAGCCGCAGGCCGCCCCGGCGGTACGGCCCGTTGGTGATCATCGCGGCCATGCTGGTCTTCGGCACCCGCGTGAACGTGCCGATCTCCACCACGGCGCTGATCAGGTCTGGCGCCTGCACGGCCGCGATAGTGGCCGAGCCGCCGGCGAACGAATGGCCGACGATGACCGCCGGGCCACCGCCCAGGTGCCTGATCAGCGCGAGCAGGTCCTGCGCCGTGTCGGTCCGGGTGTAGGAGGGCCAGCCCACGCTGGACGCGCCCTGCCCCCGCAGGTCGGTAGCGGCCACCCGGTAGCCGACCGCGACCAGCAGCGGGGCCAGGAACCGGTAGGCGGCGCGGTTGTTGCCCATCCCGGGCGCCAGCACCACCAGCGGCCCCTCGCCGGTCACGTCGTATGCGATCCGGCCGCCGCCGGTCTCGAGGAACTCCGTCATCTCTGCCTCCATAGCTAACTGTATTAGCTAAAAGGCTAATGGCATTAGCTTTACTTGTCAACCCGATGCCAGCGAGATACCTGCCGCACCCGGTCCTCGCGCGCGGCGATGCCCGGGTAGCCTGCCAGGCGTGGCGGATCGCGAGACGCGCAGGCTGTCGTTCGGCTCGGTGGCGGAGGACTACGACCGGTACCGGCCGGCCCCGCCACCGCAGGCGCTGGACTGGATCATCCCGTCCGGCGCGCAGGCCATCCTCGACCTGGCCGCCGGGACCGGCCTGGTGACCCGGGAGCTGATCGGCCGGGCGCCCACGATCTACGCGGTAGAGCCAGATGAGCGGATGCGGGCCGTGCTCGCGGCGCGCTGCCCGCAGGCCCAGGTGCTGGCCGGGCGAGGTGAGGACATCCCGCTGCCCGCCGCGTCAGTGGACGCGGTCACCATCTCGGCCGCCTGGCACTGGCTCGACCCGGAGCGGGCCGTGCCGGAGATCACCCGGGTGCTGCGTCCCGGCGGCCGCCTCGGCGTGCTGTGGGTCTCGCGGGATGAGCGGGTGCCGTGGGTGGCCGAGTTCAATGCCTTTACCCGCGAGGCCCGCGAGGCGGACCGGCCGCCGGGACAGCGGCCCCGGCGGCGTCAGGTCGAGTTCCCGCCGGGGACCCCGCTGTCCGGTGTCCAGGAGCGCTCGTTCGAGTACTCGGTGCCGATGACCAAGGACGAGCTGGCCGGCATGCTCGGCACCTATAGCGGGATCATCACACTGGAGCCGGCCCAGCGGGACGACTTCACCCGGCGGGTCCAGGGCTTCCTGGACCGCCAGCCGTGGGATCAGGCTGACCTGCCGCTGATCTGCCGGTGCCTGCGCGCCGCGCGGGAAACGTAGACCCCGGCGCCGGCCAGGATGACCACGGCCGGGCCGCTGTGCACGGCGAACACCCCGGCCAGGCTGGGACCGCCCCAGTCCAGCCGGTAGCTGGCCGGGTCGGAGTAGTGAATGACGAAGAACTCGGCGATGCCGCGGGCTACCAGGTACAGCGCCAGCAGGCCGCCGGCCGCGAGACCGAGCGCGCGGGCCGCGGGATGACGCCGGCGGCGGGCGGACGTCTGGCGGGCGGAGGTTTGCGGTGCGAGTTCGATGGTTTCCATGTCCTCCACGCTAGGAACCGGGCGGCTCCGGCGTAACGCGGCTACCGCCCGTCTTGAGGCTGCGGTTTTCCCCCCAGGAAGCGGAGCACGGCCAGTACGCGGCGGTTGTCGCTCTCACCCGGCGGGAGGCGGAGCTTGCTGAAGATACTGGCCACGTGCTTCTCCACCGCCCCGCCCGAGACCACCAGCTCGGCCGCGATGCCGGCGTTGGACCTGCCCTCGGCCATCAGCGCCAGGACCTGGCGCTCCCGCGGGGTCAGCGTGGTCAGGCCGCCGCGCTGACGGCTGGCCCGGAACAGCTGGCTGACCACCTCCGGGTCGAGCGCGGTGCCGCCTTCGGCTACCCGCTGCAGCGCCGCGGTGAACTCGGCCACGTTGGCCACCCGGTCCTTCAGCAGGTAGCCGACCCCGGCCGCCCCGCCTTCGAGCAGCTGGGCGCTGTAAGAGGTCTCGATGTACTGGGAGAACATCAGCACGCCGGTACCCGGGAAGTCCTGCCGCAGCGCCAGCGCGGCCCGCAGTCCCTCGTCGGTGTGCGTCGGCGGCATCCGGATGTCCACCACGGCCACGTCCGGCTTGTGCTCGGCCACCGCGGCCAGCAGCGCGCCGGCGTCCGGCACGGCCGCGCACACGCAGTGCCCCCGGTCCTCCAGCAGCCGGATCAGCCCCTCCCGGAGCAGTGCGGCGTCCTCCGCGATCACCACCCGCACGGCAGTCTCCCCTCACGCCTTCAGTGGCAGGACGACGGTTACGGCGGTGGGGCCGCCGGAAGGGCTGCTCACGTCGATCCGCCCGTCGACCGTGGATACCCGCTGCATCAGCCCGGCCAGGCCGCTGCCCCGGTTCTGGTCAGCCCCGCCGATGCCGTCATCGGTTACTTCGAGGCGGAGAAACCCCGCCCGTTCGGTGTCTATTGTGATCGTGATCTGGTTGGCGTAACTGTGCTTGGTCGCGTTCGCGAGCAGCTCGGCCGCGCAGAAGTACGCGATCGTCTCGATGGCCGGTGCCGGCCGCGGCCCGGTGCTGGCGGCGAGCGTGGCCGGGATGGCACTGCTCGCGGCGAGGGACTCCAGCGCGCTGGCCAGGCCGTTGTCCAGCACCGGCGGGTGGATGCCGCGGGCCAGGTCGCGCAGGTCGGCCAGGGCGTCCACCGCGTTGCGGTGCGCGGCGTCGAGAAGCTCGCGCACACTGGCACTGTCGGTCTGGTTCAGTTTCTCCTGGGCCATGCCGAGGTTCAGGGCCAGCGCGGCCAGCCGCATCTGGGCCCCGTCGTGCAGGTCGCGCTCGACCCGGCGCAGCGCGGCGGCCGAGTCGTCCACGGCGAGCGCGCGGGTCCGCTCCAGCTCGCTGACCCGCTCCGCCATGGTGCTGGGGCCGAGCAGGCCGCGGGCCAGCGCCCGGTCCCCCGCGTTGATAACGCGGGCCAGCCAGGTCCCGACGACCAGCCAGCCCACGCCGGACAACGCGGCGAGGAAGGTGCCCGGCCAGGTGTAGATCCTGAAATCAGCCACCGGGAACGGTTCCAGTGCCACCAGCGGTGAGAGCCTGCCGCCCTGGTGGTTGCGGAACAGCGCCCAGATCAGCGGATAGCACAGGTCGATCAGCCCTGACACGCTGAGCAAGACCGCCCAGACCTGCACCGCCGCGACCGGCAGCTTGACCAGGCTGTACCAGACGCAGCGCCAGGCCGGCCGGTCACGCAGCCGCCGGTCAAGCCGGTTCAGGATGCTGGTGCCGGGCTGGAAATCCGGCGGGGGCTCGACCTGCTGGCCCAGCATGCGGTTGCTGAGCCGGCGGTGCAGCGAGCCGAGCCGGCGGGAAACCCGCAGCGCGACGGTGACGATCACCAGGCCGAAAACGGTTCCCACGATCGAGGCGGAGATGGCCAGCCCGGAGACCAGCAG
>JBAPYC010001141.1:0-19999 GCA_049284535.1 Streptosporangiaceae bacterium | reverse complement strand
GGTCATCCGGCCGCTGACCGCGCCGGAGGCACGGGCGGACGCCGGGGTCAACCTCTACCGGTCCGCGGCGCCGGAAGGCTGGTACCACATGGGCGCCACCATCAGTGCCGGGCTCAGCCTCAACTGGGTCCGCCAGGTGATGAACGCCAGCTGGGATGAGCTGTACGCCAGCGCCGATCAGCCCGGCCGGGCGAACGACCCCATCTTCGTCCCGCACCTGTCGGGGGAACGGACACCGTACTCCGATCCGGCGCTGCGCGGCTCCTGGACCGCGCTGTCGCTGGCCGACGACCGGACCTCGCTGTTGCGGTGCGCGCTCGAGGGAACCGCGTTCGCGATCCGCGACGCGCTGGACGCCCTGCTCAGTGAGTACCGCCCGGACCGGCTGCGGCTGGCCGGCGGGGGCACCCTGGCCGCCGGCTGGCGGCAGCTGCTCGCCGATGTACTGAGGCTGCCCCTGTACGCGGTGGACGTGCCCGCGGCATCCGGCCGGGGCGCGGCCCTGCTCGGCGCGGCCGCCGCCGGCCTGCTGAGCTTCGACCAGATCTCCGGAGCGCTCGCGCCGCTCGCCCACCTGGTGGCCGAACCGGACCCGGCGGCGGCCGCGTTCCACACCGAACGCCACGCCCGGTTCCGGCGGGTGGTCGCCGCCCTGCGCCAGTCGTCACCCGGCCAGTCCTCACCGGGCCAGTCCTCACAAGGCCAGTCCTCAGAGCGCCAGTCCTCACGGGGCCCGTGCTCGCCCGAAGGGGCAGCATGACCGGGCCTGGCGGCACGACGCTGACCGGGGCGACGCTGGCCGGGCTGGACGCGGCCGTGTCCGTGCCCCGGTACGACCGCCGCCAGGTCAGCACCGGGATCGCGCACATCGGCGTCGGCGGTTTCCACCGGTCGCACCAGGCTATGTACATCGACACGCTGATGAACAGTGGCGCGGCCATGGACTGGGGTATCTGCGGCATCGGGCTGCGGCCGTCCAACGCCCGGATGCGCGATGTGCTGGCCGCCCAGGATGGCCTGTACACCCTGGTCATCAGGCACGGCGACGGGACCTGGGAGCCCCGGGTGATCGGCTCGATCACCGAGTACCTGTTCGCACCCGACGATCCCGAGGCCGCTATCGAGAAGATGGCCGCGCCGGGCACCCGGATCGTGTCGCTCACCGTCACCGAAGGCGGCTACGGCCTGGACCCGGTCACCGGTGACTTCGATCCCGCCGATCCGGCCATCGCGGCCGACCTGCGGCCGGGAGCGGTGCCCGGCACCGTTTTCGGGCTGGTGACCGAGGCGCTGGCCCGGCGCCGCGATCGGGGCATTCCCGCCTTCAGCGTCGTGTCCTGCGACAATATCCAGGGCAACGGCCACGTGAGCCAGCGAGCGTTCACCGCCTTCGCCCGGCTGCGCGATCCCGGGCTGGCCGGCTGGGTAACCGAGCACGTCCGGTTCCCCAACGGCATGGTCGACCGCATCACGCCGCGGACCGCCGAGGCCGATCGCGCCGAGCTCAGCCACCGGTTCGGCCTGGAGGACCAGTGGCCCGTGTTCTGCGAGCCGTTCACCCAATGGGTACTGGAAGACACCTTCGCCGCCGGGCGGCCGACGCTGGAAGACGCCGGCGTCCAGATCGTCGCCGACGTCGAGCCGTACGAGCTGATGAAGCTGCGGCTGCTCAACGCCAGCCACCAGGCCCTGTGCTATCCGGGCTACCTGGTCGGGTACCGGCTCGTGCACGAGGTCACGAGCGATGAGCTGTTCGCCCGCTTCCTGCTCGACTACATGACCTCCGAGGCCATCCCGACGCTGCGGCCGGTGCCCGGGATCGATCTGGGCGGGTACGCCCGCCAGCTCATCGAGCGGTTCTCCAACCCCGAGGTCGGTGACACCGTGGCCCGGCTGTGCTCCAACGCCTCGGACCTGATTCCCAAGTTCCTGCTCCCCGTGATCCGGGAACAGCTGGCCAGCGGCGGGCCGTTCACCCGGGCGGCGGCCGTTGTAGCTAGCTGGGCCCGGTATGCCGAAGGCACCGACGAGAACGGCGAAACGCACGAAATAGACGACGACCGCGCGCCGCAGCTGCGCGCCGCGGCCGCCCGGCAGCGCCGTCACCCGGCCGCCTTCCTTGAGGACAACCGCGGGGTCTTCGGCGAGCTGGCCGACGACACCCGGTTCACTGAGGTGTACAGCTCGATCCTGACCTCCCTGCTGGAGCGGGGCGTGCGCAGCACCTTCGCCGACCTCGACCGTTACGCCACACCGCCGCAGGCCCGGGCCGGGCTGGAGAGGAAGTCGCCGTGACCACCATGCGACGCGTTGTCGCCTACCCGGGACGGATCGCCGTCGAGGCCGCGGATGTTCCCGTCCCCGGCCCGGACGAGGCCCTGGTCCGCACGCTCGCGGCCGGGGTGTGCGGATCCGACCTGCACGCGGCCCACGGACGCCATCCGTTCGTGCCGCTGCCATACCGGCCGGGACACGAGGTCGTCGGGGTCATCGAGACGACCGGCTCCGCCGTCGACGGTTACCCGCCGGGAAGCCGCGTCATCGTAGAGCCCGACCTGCCCTGCTGGACGTGCAAGATGTGCACATCGGGGCGGGAGAACCTGTGCGAGAACCTGCAGTTCTTCGGCTGCGGCTATCCCCAGGGTGGCATGGCCGACTACTTCACCCTGGCCGCGAACCGCCTGCACCGCGTGCCGGACGCCCTTGACGACCTCACCGCGGCGATCATCGAGCCGCTGTCCACGCCGGTGCACGCGGTCCGCCTGGCGGGCGACGTGGCCGGCCGCTCCGTGGCCGTCCTCGGGGCCGGGACCATCGGCTTGTTCACCCTGGCGGTGCTCCGGGCACACGGGGCGGGCACGATCGTCAGCACCGATCCGAATCCGGCTAAACGCGAGCGGGCCCGCGCCCTCGGGGCCGACGTGACCATCGACGCGCGCTCGGCCGACGTTCCCGGGCAGGTACGCCGGGCGCTGGGCGGCAGCGCCGACATCGTGTTCGACTGCGTGTCCGTCCAGTCGTCGATGGACCAGGCGATTGCCATCGCCGACAAGGGCGGGACGGTCATGGTCGTCGGCGTCCCGGCGCAGGACATCACCGTGCCGCTGCCGATCGTGCAGGACCACCAGATCCGCATCCAGGGCAGTGCCACCTACCTCCCGGTGGATTACGGGGAATCGATGGACCTGCTGAGCCGGGGCGTGGTCAGGACGCAGGACTTCGTCACCGCCACGCGGCCCCTGGCCCAGGTCGCCGAGGCATTCGAGCTGGCCTCATCGGGACAGCACGTCAAGGTCCTCGTCACGGTCGGGGAGCAGTGAACGGGCCGGACCTGTCCCCGCTGCGGGCGGCCCTGCCGTCCGCCCTGGTGGCCCTCGATTTCGACGGAACACTGGCCCCGATACTGCCGCACCCCGCCGACGCGCGGCCGGTGGCGGGCGTACACCGGATCTTGCGGGACCTGCTGGCCGGAGGCGCGACCGTCGCCGTCATAAGCGGGCGGAACGTGTCGTCGCTGCTCCACGTCAGCGGCTTCGCCGACGTGCCCGGGCTCATCATCTACGGCACGCACGGCGCGGAAAGATGGCAGGCAGGCGAGCTTCGCAGGCCAACGCCCCCGCCAGGCCTGGACGAGCTGCGCGTGCGCCTGCCCAAGCTGCTGGCCAGCGTCGCCGGCGATCCCGCCCTATGGGTTGAGGACAAGGAACTGTCGCTCGTCATCCATGCGCGCCTCACCGAAGCGCCCGAGCGCGTGCTGGAGATGCTGCGCGCGCCGGTGGAAGAGGCCGCCGCGGCAGCCGGGCTCGGGGTACGGCCCGGCAAGGAAGTCCTCGAGATCTGCATCCCGGGCATCGACAAGGGCACCGCGATCCGCGAGCTGATCAGTAACGGCACCGGGGCTGGCATGGGCGCGGCTTGCTACGCGGGTGACGACGTCGGCGACCTGCACGCCATCGGCGAGGTGCAGGCCTGGGCGCGGCGCACCGGCCGGCCCGCGCTGACAATCGGGGTCAGCCCGGACGGCACGGGACCGGTGGCTGAGCTGACCGATATTACCGTGCCGGATCCGCCGGGCGTCGTCGCGCTGCTGCGGCAGGTCATCGACGGAGCCGCGGGATAGCTCACGCCGAGGACGTTCCGGCCGCTTCCGTTAGCCTGGTTCCGTGGTCGTCGTCTTCGCCCTGCTCGCGGCGCTGTCTAACGCGACTTCCGCCGTCACGCAGCACATGGCGAGCACGGCCGGCAAGGTGCAGCTGACTGGCTGGCGGCTGATCGTGTTCCTGGTCCGCAAACCGCTGTGGCTGCTCGGCGCGGCGGCCCAGGTCGCTGCCTTCGTCTTCCAGGCTCTGGCCTTGCACAACGGTGAACTCTCGGTTGTCCAGCCGCTGCTCGTCACCGAACTTGTCCTCGTGCTCGTGCTGCGCCGGGTCTGGCTGCACCAGTCAATTGCAATGGCCGCATGGAACGGCGCCGTCCTGGCCTGCGCCGGCCTGTCGGTGTTCCTTATCGCTGGAGAGCCCGGGGGCGGCCGGCCGGTTCCGGAGAGCGGGCACTGGGTCGCCGCGGTCGTGGTTATAGTCGTCGCGGCCATCGCGCTGGCCTTCGCCGGCCGACGTGGCTCCCCGGGTCACCGGGCCACCCTGTATGCCGTCGCGGCCGGGATCACCTGGGCCCTCGAGGCGACCTTCATCAAGGCCACCACGGATACCATCACCCAATTCGGCGTAGGCGGGATGTTCCTCCACTGGCCGGTATACGCCGTGGCGGTAGGCGGCGCGGCCGGCGTTCTGCTTGAGCAGGAGGCACTGCACGTCGGGCCGCTGCGCGTCTCCCAGCCCATCATGGTGATCACCGACCCGATCGTCAGCATCGCGCTGAGCGTGTGGCTATTCGATGAGCATTTCATGCCGAACGGCTGGGTGCTGGCGGCCGCGGCGGCCGGTTTCGCCGTCATGTGTGTGGGAGTCGTCTACCTGACACTGAAAGCCCCGGAGACGATGGAGGCCGACGCCGGTGATCCGGCCAAGGCGGTCACGCCTTGAGACATCGCAGGGGTGCGGGCGGGGGGATTTGAACCCCCACGGTGTCGCCACCAACAGGACCTAAACCTGCCGCGTATGCCATTTCGCCACGTCCGCCGGGCGATCGAACTTGGCCAGTTTGGCCGGGGCGTCCGGGGAGATGCCGAGCACGGTGATGCCAGCATCGTTCAGGTCGGTGAGGCTGTCCCTGAAGTGGCCGACCTGACCGATATCACCGTGCCCGATCCGCCAGGCGTCGTCTCGCTGCTCCGGCAGATCATCGACGGGGCGGCGGGCGCCGACCAAGGGGCGTACGCCTGAGGGCGAATCCAGACAGCGCGGAATGCCGACCTCAGGCCGATGTGAGGGGGGGCCGGCCGCGGCACAGTAGACGGATGACATCGGCGAGCACTCCGGCAGCGGCAATGGGTCGCCCGGCGCGACGGCCACCGGGCTGGTGGCCACGCGCGGCATTCTGGCTGCTGGGGTCAGTTGCGCTGGTGACGTACCTGGTGCCGCGGCTGCTGGCAGCGGCCACGCAGTGGCCGTTGTGGGACGTCCGGGTATACGCATGGGGCGGCCAGCAGGCCGACCAGAGCGGCGCGCTCTACACCCCGGGTGCCCCGTTCAGCTTCACATATCCGCCATTCGCCGCGTGGCTGTTCGCGGACGTGCCGACCGGTGTGCTGAAGGGAGCACTCGTCCTGGGAAGCGTGGTCGCCCTGGCCGTGCTGACCGGCCAGGCGCTGAGCGCGGCCGGGGTCCGGCACCGGCCTGACATCGTGTTCGGTGTATCCGCCCTGGCCCTGCTGAGCACGCCGGTGGCTTACACGCTGCACCTGGGCGAGGTGAACCTGATCCTGGCCGCGCTGGTCGGGTCGGACCTGCTGCGACAGCAAGACGGGGGCCGGTGGCAAGGCGTCGCGACCGGCCTGGCCGCCGGGATCAAGCTCACGCCGCTGGTCTTCGCTGTCTATCTGCTGGTTACCGGCCGGGTCCGGGCGGCGACGACCGCGGCGGGGACGTTCGCCGTGACCGTCGCGGGCGGCTACCTTGTGCTCCCGGCTCAGTCACGGATGTTCTGGCTGGGCGGGGTGTTCGACAACACGCACCGGATCGGCGACCAGGCCAACCCGTCCAATCAGTCCCTGGCCGGGGCGCTGGCCCGGCTGGCCGGCAGCACCGAGGCGCCCCCGGTCTGGTGGCTGGCCGCCGCCATCACCGGTCTGGCCGGGCTCGTGGTCGCGGTATGGGCCCACCGGCGCGGCCACCGGCTGGCCGGCGTGGTGTGCTGCGCCACCACCGGGCTGCTGATCTCCCCGATGTCCTGGACGCACCACTGGGTATGGGCGGTGCCGCTGGTGGTGTGGCTGGCGGTCGCCGCGTGGCGGCACCGGTCGTGGCTTACCGGCTTGGGCGCGGTGGCGGCCGCGAGCGTCTTTCTGCCGATACCGCTGCCGTGGGCGGGGCGATCGCCGGGTGCGGGCCGCCTGCTGGCCGGTGATCTGTACGTGCTGTGCGGGGAGGCCGTGCTGGCCGGCACCGCCCTGGCCCTGGCCCGCCGGCGAGCACCCCGGCCAGGAGGGCAGGGCAGAGGCCGGACGACAGCGGAAAGTGCGGGCGGGGGGATTTGAACCCCCACGGTGTCGCCACCAACAGGACCTAAACCTGCCGCGTATGCCATTTCGCCACGCCCGCCGGGCCATCGCGGCCCGGCGGTGAAGCCGGGCCGCTAGTAACCGTACCGCCTAGGCTCCGACTTCGGTCCGCAGCCGGGCAACGTGCCCGGTGGCCTTGATGCCATACAGGGCCGTGGAGATTTTGCCGTCCGCGTCGACCACGAAGGTGGACCTGATCACGCCGACGGTGGTCTTGCCGTACAGCTTCTTCTCGCCGTAGGCGCCGTAGGCCTGGAGCACGGCGCGGTCCGGGTCGGAGAGCAGCGGGAAGTTGAGGCCTTCCTTGTCGCGGAACTTGGCCAGCTTGGCCGAGGCGTCCGGCGAGATGCCGAGCACGGTGATGCCCGCGCCGTTCAGGTCGGTGAGGCTGTCCCTGAAGTCGCAGGCTTCCTTGGTGCAGCCGGGGGTCATCGCGGCCGGGTAGAAGTACACGATCACCCGCTGACCGCGGAACGAGGACAACGAGACCTCGTGGCCGTCGGCGTCGAGCAGGGTAAAGTCCGGCGCTGGGTCGCCGGGCACGAGCTTGGTGTCTGTCACGCGGACCAGCGTAGCCGGTTAGCCGCCCAGGCCGGCGGTCTGGCGATCCCAGGCCGCCACGATGAACGGGGTCAGCGCGCGGAAGGCGCGGCCGCGGTGGCTGATCGCGTCCTTTTCCCCGGCCGTCATCTCGGCGGTGGTCCTGGTGTCCCCGTCGGGCACGAAAACCGGGTCGTAGCCGAACCCCCCGGTGCCGCGCCGTTCCCGGATCAGGTGTCCCTCGAGCTTGCGGGTCACGACATGCTCACCGAAGCCCATCTCCTGCGAGCCCTTCTCCTGGGAGGTCTGCGCCGGGACGACCAGCGCGGCCGCGCACACGAACTGGGCGCCGAGCCGGTCCTCGGGCACGTCGGCCACCTGGGCCAGGACCAGGTCCAGGTTGGCCTGGTCATCGCCGTGCCGCCCGGCCCAGCGGGCCGAGAAGATGCCGGGCATCCCGTTCAGCGCGTCCACGCACAGGCCGGAGTCGTCCGCCACGGCAGGCTGCCCGGTGTACTCGGCGATGGCCCGGGCCTTGAGCAGCGCGTTCTCCTCGAACGTGGCGCCGGTCTCGGCCACGTCGGGCGCGCCGGGGAACTCGTCCAGGCCGGCGATCGGGATCTGCGTGCCGCCGGCGTCCTGCGGGGCCAGGATCCGAGCCAGCTCACGCAGCTTGCCAAGGTTCCTGGTCGCCAGGACCAGCGTCGCGGCCGCCGGGCTGGAGGGGCCGGAGCGGGCGGGAGAGCCGGTCCGTTCGGTCATGTGGACAGGGCCTCGCGCTGCAGGCTGGTCAGCTCACCGCAACCCGCTACGGCGAGGTCGAGCAGCTGCCCCAGCAGGTCGCGGCTGAACGGCTCCTGCTCGGCCGTGCCCTGGATCTCGACGAAGTCGCCGCTGGCGGTGCAGACCACGTTCATGTCGGTCTGCGCGGCCACGTCTTCCTCGTAACACAGGTCGAGCCGGGGCTCGCCGTCGACGATGCCGACGCTGACCGCGGACACCGAGGTGAGCAGCGGGTCGCCCTTGGTCCGCTTGCGGCCCTTGAGCCAGGCCACGGCCTCGGCCAGCGCCACGTAGCCGCCGGTCACGGCGGCGGTGCGGGTGCCGCCGTCGGCCTGCAGCACGTCGCAGTCGATCACGATCGTGTTCTCGCCGAGCGCCTTGTAGTCCACGGCGGCCCGCAGCGAGCGACCCACCAGCCGGGAGATCTCATGGGTCCGCCCGCCCAGGCGGCCCTTGACCGACTCGCGGTCATTGCGGCTGTTGGTGGCCCGGGGCAGCATGGCGTACTCGGCCGTCACCCAGCCCAGGCCGCTGCCGCGCCGCCAGCGGGGCACGTCCTCGGTGACGCTCGCGGCGCACAGCACGCGGGTGCGGCCGAATTCGACCAGTACAGAGCCCTCGGCGTGGTCCAGCCAGCCCCGGGTCAGCTTCACCGGACGCAGCTCGGTGACGGATCGTCCGTCGGGTCGCGACATGACCGACAGCCTATCGGCCGTCAGGACCCGCCAGCTCTATCGGCCGAGTCCGGCCCGAGGACCAGGCCGCTGGTGGCCAGCTGGAGCGGGCCCTGGTAAGCGGCCGACGCCTCGGCCCGGGTGCGGTCCCGGTCGTTCCACGGCACCAGGTGGGTGAGCACGAGCTGGCCGGCCCCGGCCCGGGTGGCGTACTCGGCCGCCTGCCGGGCGGTGAGATGGAGGTTCGGCCGGTTACCGGGGCGGTCAAGAAAAGAGGCCTCGCACAACAGCAGGTCCGCGTGCCTGGCCAGGGCGACCAGGGCGTCGGATTCGCCGGTGTCGGCCGAGTAGGCGAGCCGGAAGCCTGCGTGCTCGATCCGGAAGCCGAACGTCTCCACCGGGTGGTTCATGTGATCGGCGGTGACGCGGAACGGCCCGATCTCGGTCGTGCCGGGGGCCAGGTCACGGAAGTCGAAGCGCGGGCCGCCGTTAGCTTCGGGTCCGGGCGGGGCGGCCGGGCCGCTTCCCGCCGGGCCGGATCCCGCCGGGTGGGCGCCGGGACCCAGGTGCGGCGTCACCCGTCCGGCCGTGCCACGGGGGCCGAACAGCGGGATGGGCGGCTTGGGGCCGTCCGGGGCGAACTGCCGGGCAACCCAGTACGCCCCCACGTCGATGCAGTGGTCCGCGTGCAGGTGGCTCAGGCAGATCGCGTCGACGCTGAACAGCCCCGCGAACCGCTGCAGGGTCCCGAGCGCGCCGTTGCCCAGGTCGATGACGAGGCGGAAGCCTTCGGCCTCGAACAGGTAGCAGGACGCGGGGCTGTCCGGTCCGGGAAAGCTGCCCGAGCACCCGACTACGGTCACGCGCATGCCAGCCATTATGGCGTGATCATGCAGTCACGAATGCCTTTCGCTCGGCCGCGGGACGAGGCAGTCGCCGTAGATGCCGCGAATGTCACGTCAGCCACAGCCGTCACATTATCGGAGCCGACGCTCCACTTACCGTGGAAGATCCGGGTTATGGGGAACATTTGGTGGACAATAGGCCCCAAAATACTCCCTAGAGCCGAAAACTTCCCCGAAAAAGTGACAGCTGAGGCCACGGGGTGCCGGAGCGGACGCCAGGCCCGGAGGTCGCACCTGAAAGACGCCCCGGAGGCGAGTGGGGGAACGCGGCGAGCGGGGGGCTATGCCCAGAGCTGGCCTTCCAGGCGGGCTTCGGCTTCGTCGAGGGTGCCGGAGTAGGCGCCGGTTGAGAGGTACTTCCAGCCGCCGTCGGCGATCAGGACCGCGATATCGGCGCACTCGCCTTCGGTGACGGCCTTGGCCGCCATGGCCAGGCCGGCGTGCAGGGCGGCGCCGGCCGAGATGCCCGCGAAGATGCCCTCGGCGTCGACCAGCTCGCGGGTCCGGCGCAGCGCGTCGGCCGAGCCCACGGAAAACCGGGTGGTCAGCACGGACTCGTCGTACAGTTCGGGGACGAAACCCTCGTCCACGTTGCGCAGCCCGTACACGAGCTCGCCGTAGCGCGGCTCGGCGGCGACGATCTTGATGCCCGGCTTGCGCTCGCGCAGGTAGCGGCCGACGCCCATGAGCGTGCCGGTGGTGCCCAGGCCCGCCACGAAGTGCGTGATGCTGGGCAGGTCGGCCAGGATCTCCGGGCCGGTGGTCTCGTAGTGCGCGCGGCTGTTGGCCTCGTTGCCGTACTGGTAGAGCATGACCCAGTCGGGGTGCTCGGCGGCCAGCTGCTTGGCCACCCGGACGGCCTCGTTGGACCCGCCCGCGGCCGGGGAGCCGATGATCTCGGCGCCATACATATGCAGCAGCAGGCGGCGTTCTTCGCTGGTGTTCTCCGGCATGACCACGATCAGCCGGTAGCCGCGCAGCTTGGCCACCATGGCCAGCGAGATGCCGGTGTTGCCCGAGGTCGGCTCCAGGATCACCGAACCCGGCTGCAGCAGCCCTTCCTTCTCGGCCTGCGCGACCATGAAGAACGCGGCGCGGTCCTTGACCGAGCCGGTCGGGTTCCGGTCCTCCAGCTTGGCCCACAGCCGGACGTCGGCCGACGGGGACAGCCGGGGCAGCCCCACCAGGGGCGTCCCGCCAAGGGAGTCGAGCAGGTTGTCGTAGCGCATAAACCAGTCCGTTCGGCCGGAAAGACCGTTAGTCGCGGCCGCCTGCCACCGCTGGCAGGACGGTCACCGTGTCGCCGTCCTTGACCGGGGTCTCCAGCCCGGACAGGAACCGGACGTCCTCGTCGTTCAGGTACACGTTGACGAAGCGCCGCAGGCCGCCGTTGTCCACCAGCCGCTCGCGCAGGCCGCCGTGCCGCTTCTCCAGGTCCGCGATCAGCTCGTCGAGCGTGGCACCGCTCCCCTCGACTTGCTTGGCACCGTCGGTGTACGTACGCAGGATCGTCGGGATGCGAACCTCGATGGCCATGAAAAACGCTCCGTTGGTTATCTGGTCAGTCCTTGGCGTCCAACCTGCCCGCAGGCGGAATCATTCCACCACGGAGACCGGCTCCTCGGTGACTACCCCGTCCAGGATCCGGTATGAGCGGAATTCGGCCTCGTTCTCGTTCCGGGTGGAAACCAGCACGTAGTGGGCCTGCGGCTCGCTGGCGTACGAGATGTCGGTGCGGGACGGGTAGGCCTCAGTGGCGGTGTGCGAATGATAGATGACCACCGGTTCCTCGTCGTTGTCGTCCATCTGCTGCCAGACCCGGAACTGCTCGCCGGAATCGAAGCGGTAGAAGGTCGGGGAACGTTCGGCGTTCTCCATAGCGATGAACCGTTCCGGGCGGTCGCTCCCGGCAGGCCCGGCGATTACCCCGCACGCCTCGTCCGGGTGGTCGGCCCGGGCGTGGGCCACGATCTTGTCGCGCAGCTCGCGCGGGATCCTCAGCATGATCCCCGAGGATACGGGGAGCTGAGGATACCGGGGAGCTACAGAGCCTGGACGAGGGACTCCTGGACGGCGCCGAGCCAGGCGTAGACCTCGTACGCGGCCCACTGCGGGTCGTCCGGCTTGAGCTTGGCCCACTCCTGCTCGAACTCCTCGGTGACGCCGAGCTTGGTGCCGAGCGCGAGCCGCACATCGTTCAGCGCCTTGAGCCAGGCCAGGGCCTGATCCTGGGTGAGCTGGATACGGCCGCCCGCCTCCGGCAGGCTGTCCAGCAGCTGCCGGGCTGCCTCCTGCTTGGCGCTGCGCAGCGCGGGCTCGGTGTACATCCGGAACTCCCCGGCTGCCTCCGGGTCGTCCCGGTAGGCGTCGGGCAGCAGCCGGGCCAGCACCGGGTCCTCGGGCGCGACGGTGGAGCCCGGCTTGTGCAGCATGGCCTCGAGGTGGGCGAGATCGTCGGGCGCGGTGATGTCCGGGTCGCGGGGGACGGTGCTGTCTTGCGACCCGGTGCTGTCTTGCGACCCGGGGCTGTCCTGCGACCCGGGGCTGTCCTGCAACCCGATCAGGTCCATGACCTGGCCGACCAGGTTGCGCAGCAGGGACGCCTCAGCGGCGGCGAGCCAGACGCGCACGCCACCGCCGCGCACCGAACGGAATGGTTCCATAAATCTTTCAGAGCAGCTACTTGTCGTGGGTGACCGTGGCCCAGAGGCCGTATCCGTGCAGGATCTCGACGTTGCGCTCCATCGCTTCCCGGGCCCCCGCGGCGACGACCGCCTTGCCCTTGTGGTGCACGTCGAGCATCAGCTTGGTGGCCTTCTTCTTCGGGAAGCCGAACACGTGCTGGAACACATAGGTCACGTACGACATCAAGTTGACTGGGTCGTTCCAGACGATGGTGACCCAGGGCCTGTCCGATACCGGCTTGTCTGCGGACCGTGGAAGGTCCACCTCAGCGGGCGCCGCGCTCACAACTACCCACCTCCCACTCCGTAGTCTTCCACCTGTGACGTATCCCGTGAACACTGAGCCCCCGAGCAGTACGGCACTGCTGACCGACCAATACGAGCTGACCATGTTGCAGGCCTCACTGCGCAGTGGTGCGGCCGAGCGCAGAGCCGTCTTCGAGGTTTTCGCCCGGCATCTGCCGCACGGCCGCAGGTACGGCGTGGTGGCAGGTACCGGGCGACTGCTCGACGCGATCGAGCGCTTCCGCTTTACCCCGGCCGATCTGGAGTTCCTCGGCGGCGCAGGCATCGTGGACGAGCCGACCCTGGCTTATCTCGAATCTTACCGTTTCACCGGGAACATCTGGGGCTACTCGGAGGGGGATTGTTACTTCCCCGGCTCGCCGATCCTGGTGGTCGAGGGCAGCTTCGCCGAGGCGGTGCTGCTGGAAACCGTCTCCTTGTCCATCCTCAACCACGACTGCGCGATCGCTTCCGCCGCGTCGCGGATGGTGACGGCGGCGGGCGGACGGCCGCTGATCGAGATGGGCTCGCGGCGGACCCATGAGCGGGCCGCGGTGGCCAGCGCCCGGGCCGCCTACATCTGCGGGTTCGCGTCCACCTCGAACCTGCGGGCCCGCTATGAGTACGGCGTGCCGAGCGCTGGCACCAGCGCGCACGCGTTCACCCTGGTGCACGACAGCGAGCGGCACGCGTTCATGGCCCAGCTGGAGGCGCTGGGCAAGGGCACCACGCTGCTGGTGGACACCTACGACGTGCCGCGCGCGGTGCGCACCGCCATCGAGGTCGCCGGGCCCGAGCTGGGCGCGATCCGGATCGACAGCGGCGACCTGCCCGTGCTGGCCCGGCAGGTCCGGGAGCTGCTGGACGAGCTGGGCGCGGTCAAGACGCGGATCATCCTGACCGGGGACCTGGACGAGTTCTCCATCGCGGCGCTGGGGGCTCAGCCGGTGGACGGCTACGGCGTCGGCACCTCGCTGGTCACCGGGTCCGGCTCACCGACCGCGGCCCTGGTGTACAAGCTGGTGGCGCGCACGTCCGGGGACGATGGCGAGTTCGTGCCGGTGGCCAAGCGCTCGGTGGGCAAGCCGGGCCGCGGCGGGCGCAAGTGGGCGGTGCGGCACCGCGACGAGGACGGCACCGCGCTGAGCGAGCGGGTCACCCTGTCGCCGCCCGAGCCGGGGCCGACCGACCGCGAGCTGCTGGTGCCGCTGGTCACCGGCGGCCAGATCACCGGGCGCGGCAGCGTGACGGACGCCCGGGAGCGGCACCGTGACTCGCTGGCCGAGCTGCCGCCATACGCGCGGCAGCTGTCCCGCGGGTACCCGGCCATCCCGACCGTGTTCGAGCCGGACGGCGATGACGTCTAGCGCCAGGCTGGTGTAAGGAACAACACTTCAGCGTCTTTTCCAAGTTTGTCTATTGGCTTTATAGACAATTGGTTTACCGTGGTGGGCATGCGTTCCCCTGAGCCACTAGTGGCGCGCCGCTACACCGACTTCGGTCGGCAGTCCAGCGCGGCGTGTCCACGCGTGCGCGTCGCTCAGCGCTAAGCAACGCTCCGAGCCCCGGGCCGGCCCGGCCCGCGTGAGCTCACTCGCTCCCGTCGCAGTCCACGATCGAAAGAGGCCGATCTTGTCCTCACCCTCGCGTCTGGCGCCGGCCGAAGGTGCCGATCCACACCGATCCGCTCCAGTTGCCGACCCGGCCGCGAGCGTCACCGGCGCCATCCCGGGCCGGCTGCCCGGGGACCGCCGGTTCCGCACCCGGGGGTGGTACCGCATCATCAGCCCGCTCGTCGTGGTCGGGCTATGGCAGCTGCTCAGCAGCACCGGCGTGCTGCCGGCCAGCAAGATCGCCTCCCCGCCTCAATCGTGCACACCGCGTACAACCTGATCACGACCAACTCGCCGACCTACGGGACGCTGCAGGCTTCGCTGCTGGCCTCCTTGGAGCGCTGGGCCATCGGCTTCGTGCTGGGCGTCGCGATCGGGGTGCTGCTCGCGGTGCTGACCGGGCTCAGCCGGGTCGGCGAGGTGGTGGCCGACCCGATCCTGCAGGCGCTGCGCAGCGTGCCGGTGCTCGGCCTGATCCCGCTGTTCATCGTGTGGTTCGGCATCGGGCAGCTGCCCAAGGTGCTGTTCGTGCTGCTCTCGGCGCTGTTCCCGGTGTACCTGAACACGTTCGCCGGCATCCGCGGCGTGGACAGCAAGCTCGGCGAGCTTGGCCGCGTCCTCGGGCTGAACCGGCGCGAGATGATCCAGCACATCGTGCTGCCCGGCGCGCTGCCGTCCGCGCTGACCGGGCTGCAGCTGAGCGTCGTGTCGTCGCTGCTGGCACTGGTGGTCGGCGAGCAGATCAACGCCACCAGCGGCCTCGGTTTCATGATCACGCAGGCGCAGCAGTTCCTGGACAACAGCGTGATCATGGTGGCGCTGATCGTCTACGCCATCCTCGGCCTGATCCTCAACGGCGCGGTGCGCCTGCTGGAAAGGAAGACCCTGGCATGGCGCCGCGACTTCGGTCAGTAGAGAAAAATCCGGCCGAACGGGCTGCGGTATCCGCCATCGCGCAGGCTGATCCGTCCGCGGCGGCGTCGGTCCGCGAGCTGAGCCGCCGGTTCGGCGATCGGCTCGTCCTGGACGGCCTCGACGTCGACATCGCCCCGGGCGAGTTCGTCGCTCTGATCGGCCGCAGCGGTTCGGGCAAGTCGACCCTGCTGCGGGCCCTGGCCGGGCTGGACCGGGAGGTGACCGGCGAGGTCAGCGTGACCAGCCCAGTATCGGTCGCGTTCCAGGAACCACGGCTCGTGCCGTGGAAGAAGGTAGTGGCCAACGTGGCGCTCGGCCTGCGGACGGCCGACCCGGAGGGCGCGGCCCGCACGGCGCTGGATGAGGTCGGGCTGGCCGAGCGGGCGTCCGCCTGGCCGGCCACCCTGTCCGGTGGCGAGGCGCAGCGGGCATCGCTGGCCCGGGCCCTGGTCCGGGAGCCACGGCTGCTGCTGCTCGACGAGCCATACAGCGCGCTCGACGCCCTGACCAGGATCACCATGCACCGGCTGGTGCTCAGCCTGTGGGTCAGGCACAAGGCGGCGGTGCTGCTGGTCACCCATGACGTGGACGAGGCCCTGTCGCTGGCCGACCGGGTGCTCGTCCTTGGCGACGGGCGGATCGCCCACTCCTCGTCCATCACCCTGCCCCGGCCGCGGGTGCGCGACCACCCCGACCTGGTCGCGCTGCGGTTCAAGCTGCTCACCCAACTTGGGGTCCCCGCCGGGGAAACCGACTGACTACCTAGGAACAGGCACAACATGATCAGAAGACCGAGGCTTTACGCTGCCGTCTCTCTCGCCACTCTGGCCGCATTGGCCGCAGCTGGCTGCTCGTCATCGTCCTCATCCTCATCCTCGTCGTCCGCATCCTCCACCGGATCCGCCCGCGCGTCGGCCTCGAGTTCGGTGAACCTGTTCTCGGTGACGCTGAACGTCGGCGACCAGAAGGGCACCGGGGCCGAGGCGGTGCTGAGCGCGGCCGGCCTGCTGAGCACGCTGCCGTTCAAGGTCAACTGGTCCGACTTCACCTCCGGACCGCCGATGCTGCAGGCCATGGCGTCGGGTTCGGTCGACATCGGTGGCGTGGGCGACGCCCCGCCGGTGTTCGCCGCGTCCGGTGGCGAGGCGGTGGAGATCGTCGGCGCCCGCACGACCAACGGGGACCAGGACGCGCTGGTCGTGCCCAAGGGCTCGCCGATCACCTCCAGCAGCCAGCTGAAGGGCAAGAAGATCGCCTACGGCTCGGGCAGCTCGGGCAACTACAACCTGCTCACCGTGCTGACCAAGGCCAGCCTGACCCCCAAGGACGTCACGCTGGTTAACTTGCAGCCAGCCGAGGCCCTGGCCGCGTTCACCTCCGGCTCGGTGGACGCCTGGGACATCTGGCCGCCTTACGTCCAGCAGGTCGTGGCGCAGAACGGCGCCAAGGTGCTGGCCACCGGCTCGGGGTACGGCAGCCCGTATTCCTTCGAGGTGGCGTCCAAGGCCGCCGTGGCCAACCCGCAGAAGGCCGCCGCGATTAAGGTCTACCTGACCACACTCGACAAGGCCTACGCCTGGACCGCCGCACACCCGGACCAGTGGGCCGCGGCCTGGGGCGAGGCGTCCGGGCTGCCCATCTCCATCATGCAGACGGCCGCGAAGGTCGACGCCAACAAGCCGACCACGATCACCAGCGCCACCATCTCCTCGGAGCAGGGGCTGGTCGACCAGTTCTTCGCGGCCGGCCTCTCGGGCGACGGGCGGACGATCTACGGCCGGGGGCACAGCCTGCCCCTGGCCCGTCCGGCCGGGGCCACCGCCCGGGTGGCGGATGGCCCCAGCGCCTACACCGCGGACCGGCCGCCCGACCTGGATTACCTGGGCCAGGTGGCCAAGGCGGCCGAGCGGCTCGGCTTCAATGCCGTGCTGACCCCGACCGGGACCTGGTGCGAGGACGCCTGGCTGGCCACGGCCGCGCTGATCGGGCAGACGTCCCGGCTGAAGTTCCTGGTGGCGTTCCGGCCCGGGCTGATCTCACCCACCCTGGCCGCCCAGATGGCCGCCACCTACCAGCGGCTGTCCAGCGGACGGCTGCTGCTCAACGTGGTGACCGGCGGGCAGGCCGTCGAGCAGCGGCGGTTCGGTGACCACCTGTCGCACGACGAGCGGTACGCGCGCACCGGGGAGTTCCTGGCCATCGTGCGGGGCGCGTGGAGCGGCCAGCCGTTCGACTTCGACGGCAAGTACTACCAGGTCGAGCAGGCCACCGTGATGCGGCCGCCGGACCCGGTGCCCGGCGTGTATTTCGGTGGCTCGTCCGCGGCGGCCGGGCCGGTGGCGGCCCAGTACGTGGACACGTACCTGACCTGGGGCGAGCCCCCGGCCCAGGTGGCGGAGAAGCTGGACTGGATGCGGGGCCGGGCCGAGGCCGAGGGCCGTGAGCTGCGGTTCGGCATCCGGCTGCACGTGATCACCCGGGACACCGAGGCCGAGGCCTGGGCGGTGGCCGCCACCCTGCTCGAGCACATCGCCCCCGCCGAGATCGAGAGCGCCCAGAAGGTGCTGGGGAACACCGAGTCGACCGGGCAGGACCGCATGCACGCCCTGCACGAGGCCTACCGCAGCAGCGGCCGGGCCGAAGACCTGGAGATCTACCCGCACCTGTGGGCCGGGGTCGGGCTGGTCCGCGGCGGTGCTGGCACCGCGCTGGTCGGCAGCCACGCCCAGGTCGCCGACCTGATCGAGGAGTACGCGGCGCTGGGCCTGCAGGAGTTCATCCTGTCCGGGTACCCGCATCTGGAAGAGACCTACTGGTTCGGCGAGGGAGTGCTGCCCGAACTGCGCAGGCGCGGGCTGTGGCGGGCGCCAGGTGAGGCAGCGCCGTCCGGGACCGCGGAGGCGCGTGAGTTCGAGCTGAGCGGGTCTGGCCCCAGCTGAGCGGGCTAGCTGAGCGGCGGCCGCCACGGTATCGGCACCGGCCGTAAACGGTTAGCCGACGCCGGGGCGGGCTCGCTAGCCTGCTCGTATGCCAGCTGACTTTGCGAGGTTCGCGGCCGTTCTGCGCGATCTGCGCGTCTCCGGCGAGCCGAGGCAACTGCCGGAGAGCGCGCGGACGGCCGCGGCTGCGGCCGCCCAGCTGGGCTGCGAGGTCGGCGCGATCGCGAACAGCCTGGTCTTCAGCGCGGACGGGGAACCGCTGCTCGTCATGACCAGCGGCGCTCACCGCGTGGATCTGGCCAAGGTCGCCGCGCTGACCGGTGTATCCGTGGTGGAGCGAGCCGACGCCCGTTCGGTCCGTACCTGGACGGGTCAGGTTATTGGCGGGGTCGGACCGGTCGGCCACCCCGCCCCCATCCGCACCGTGGTGGATACCTGGCTGGCTTCTTACGGCGTGATCTGGGCGGCGGCCGGTCATCCGCACGCCGTGTTCCCCACCACCTACGCCGAGCTTGTGCGCATCACTGGCGGCATCCCGGCTGACGTGGGCGAGTCCTAGATAATTGCCGTTATCTGGGATGAGGGGCAATTTCTTCGCTGTCTCTGAAGAGGCTCTTCCGGGCATCTGTCTGGGCAGGTCATGGGCCAATTCGACGCAGTCCGGCCGTGAGCTGGGTCACACCCGGCACCCGGATCTCATTGCCGGAGGGAGGCGGTTTACCTAGGCTTGCCCGTTGTGGAGGGGAATGCCGCCATCCTCTCGAGGGTGCGGCGCTACAGGGTGGGGCTGCTGGTCCTGCGGGCGTGTCTTTTCGCCGGCTGCGGACTCGCGGTCGCATTCGTCCTGGCCCTGATCTTCGCCGGCCCGGCATCCGCTGGAGAGAACCCGGCTCTTCCGGCGGCCACGGGCAGCCAGGATCACGCGGCTTCCCCGGCCTCAGCAGCGGGCACGACAGTCAGCGACGCGGTTTCCTCGACCGCGTCGGTGCCCGCTGCTGGCGCTACATCCACCTCCGGCAGCGGCGGCGCCGTTTCGAACGCGATGAAGAGCGCTCAGAGCGTTACTCAGACGGTCGCCGGTTCGCAGTCGAGTTCGCAGGCCGCGGCGGCCTCCGCCCCGGCGCCTGCGGCTTCGGCCCCGGCGGAGTCGGCGGCTTCGGCGCAGTCGGCCCCAGCGCAGTCGGCCCCAGCGCAGTCGGCCCCAGCGCCCGCGGCTTCGGCCCCCGCGGCTTCTGACCCGGCGCAGTCCTCGGCCACGGCACAGTCCCCAGCTCAGGCACCGGCGTCCCCGGCTCCTGCGTCTCCCGCCCCGGCATCCCCGGCGCAGGCTCAGCCAGTGACCCAGCCGGTTTCCTCGGCGGTAACGTCCGCGGCTGGCACCGTCAGCAGCGCGGCCGGAGCCGTCACGAGTCCGGCTAGCGGATCGCAGCCAGCGGCGCAGCCAAGCCCGGCTCAGAGCACTCTCCCGGCCAGGGCGCTCTCGGCTGACGCCTCTGCGGACGGCCCGTCGGCCCCCGCCAGCACGGCCCCCGCCAGCACGGCCCCCGCCAGCACGGGCCCGGCCAGCACTACGACGGGCATCGTCCAGAGCGCCGCGCATGTCGTCCAGAGCGTGCAGCAGGCCGTCCAAGGCGTTGGCCAGACCGTCCAGGGTTCCGCCGGTCTCCCCAGTTCCGCCGGTGTCCGTGGATCTCGCGCGGTGGCTCCGGCCGCCCCTGCCGCAGCGTCGCCGGCTGGGACCGCGGGAGGTCGCATCGTTCATAGGACTACGCAGGTCGTCCATGGCGCGGTCGGCGGCGCCCAGCCCCCCGCCCCGCCGCTGGGCCCGATCAGCCACGCCACGGCGGGCATACTCGCCGGGACCGGGGGCGTGACCGGTGCGCTCTCCACCGCTTCCGGCCCGCTGGCCCGGACGGGCGCTGGCGCGGTTACGGCACTCACCTCGATCACCGGCAGAGCGCTGCATACGGTCAACGGGACTC
>JBAPYC010001140.1:0-10043 GCA_049284535.1 Streptosporangiaceae bacterium | reverse complement strand
CGGCCAGGTAGCTCAGCAGGCCGGCCCGGCGTCGCGGCGGGCGCGGCGGCATCGGCGCGGTAGACCCGTAATCTGGCGGCTGACCATAGCCGCTGTAATCCTGCATCGAATCACGCCTTAGGTTGGGCGTCCAGGTTCGCTCGCTAGCCTAGGCGGGCCAGATAGCAGTCCTGACTCGCCTCGTTGTCTCCAGTGAGCGCTACGAACCTGTGAGATAGCTGAAAGCATGCTGCAGATTCTCAGCCGAACGAGCCGTACCTGGCGTTCTCGCCCGGCGACAGCCAGGCGCCCGGCAGCGGCGGAACCGGCGTGGCCTGCTTGCCCAGCAGGACCTGACGCCCCAGCTCGGCCGCGAGCCTGGGCGGCAGCACCGAACGCAGCCGCGGCCACACGTACCGCTCCTCGAAGTCGAAGTGCTCCCGGGCCGCCCGGGTGAACAGGGCGAGCACGGTCTCGAACTCCCGATCCGCGGCGTCCCGCCTGCCCAGCCGGGGCATGATCTCGAGGATCTCCAGCTCGGCGCAGATCCCCCGGTCGGCGAGCTGGTCACCGCCCGGGACGTGCTGGCGCACGGCCGACCACACGCAGGTCAGCTCGGTCTCCTCGTGCTTGAACTGCTCGACGATGAGCTCGTCCGTCATCATCTTGCGCAGCATCAGCTGGTCCTCGCAGGCCCCGGTGGCTGCCGTCGGGCCCTTTTCCAGCTCGGCTAGCGTCTGTCTGACGTCCTCGTGGTCCTCGGCCAGGACGTCGAACACGTCATCCATTTCCCTCTCCTTTACACAAAACTCACCTATCAAGGTGAGCGCTAACATTCCCGCATGTCCCGGGCTTATCGGGTCAACCGGCTGCCGGCCGCCCAGCCCGGGACAATGGGTCGTTCTCTGCAGCACTCAGCCCTCGGATGGGCCGGGCCACCTAGCTGTGCCTACTGAGACTGGACATGAATATGCGGTCTCCTCGTCGGCAGTGCGGGCCCGCCGAGGATCGTCCTGCCTGCGCCTCAGCCACTTCATAGAGCCTCCCCGGGCTTCGCGCCATGTCGGCATTCGTTAATCCCCTGCCCATCTCGGCGCGAATCACTCACGACAGAGCGTCAGCAGATCAGTTAAGGGATAGTCACTGTGTGTGACTACCACAATATCGCAGAATCGAAGATCAGCGAAGGGAAACAGGCCTCTGACCAGCGAACACGTCGGGCAGATGAGGCACGGCAGCGCTCATTGGGCTAAAAAGCACCTGAGTGGTCTGCCAGGAAGGCTATTTCCGGGACGAAGGCGGCGGCGTTCACCGTTCCGACACCCGATGCCAGGTCATAGCCTCGCTGGGCGGCATAGCCACGGATCGTGCGGTCATGGCCACCCGCCGCGTACGGGACAGTGTTATTACCGTGCGTGACGTCGACGATGCCCGCAGCGTGCTGGGCGGACAGCTGATAGAGGGCGGGGTTGATGGCACCCAGGGAGCGGCCGGCCATCTGGTCAGCCAGGGCGACGATCCCGGCGAACAGCGGCGTGGCCTCGCTGGTGCCGCAGGACGGGGTCCAGCCCGTCGGCGCCCCGGCGTAGCTGCTGTAGGTGATGACCGCGCCGTTGCAGGCCGCGCTCATCGATACGTCCGGCACGCCGCGGTGATCGCCGACGACGCTAGCCACCCCGTTCTGGTACGAGGGGCGGCTGAACAAGACCGACTTACCGCCCCCGCTGGCCAGCGGGTTCGGGCCGCCGGCGCCGGTAGAGAACTCGGTGGCCGCGCTGTCGTAGCTGTCGTTCCACACGGTCGGCGCGGTGAACGTGCCGTGCGCGGACAGGTGCAGCTGGGTTCCGCCGACGCCGGTCACCAGCGGGTCGCTGTCCGGCCACGACGTCACCGGGAACGGGTAGTACGTGCGCTGGTTGGCCTCGAAGTCGGCGGCGCCGGTGTCACCGGATGCAGCCAGCACCGTCACATCATTCTTGGCGGCCAGCGTGTACGCTCCGCGCAGCGCCAGCACGCCGGCCCGGTTAGGGAAGGTCTGCTCGGTAGCGCTGAAGCTCTGGCTGATCACGTCGCCCAGGTGATGCGCGATCACGTATTTCTCGGCCGCGATGATCTGCGGGAAGCCGTGCACACCCTCGGTCTCCGGTACCGGCGTCTCGACCAGCAGGATGCTGGCGCCCGGCGCGATCGTGTGCGCGTACTCCACGTCCAGCGTGGTTTCCCCGGCCCAGCCGACCATCTCGGAGTTGCCCGGGTCAAAGGCCGGCACCTTCCCGGCGGGCTGGATGATCCGCAGCGACGGCGGGGCGGACAGGTGCGAGCCCTGGTCGAACACGGTCAGGTCGCGGGAGATGGTCGGGGAGCCGAACGCGTCGATGATCACGATCGTCGCTCCCTTGCCGGTCACGCCGCTGGCATAGAGCGATGGCAGATTGTAAGCCTGCTGGATTTGGCCTGGTTCGAAGCACGCGACCTTGTAGGCTTTCTGGCAATCAGCGGTGGTCGGCGGGATAGCCTGCACGCTCCCGACATGCCGCACACCCGGCTGGATGGCCACCTCGGCCAGAGCCGAACTCGCAGGACCCGACGTCGCGGGGTGCGCGGCAACCGACCCAGGCCATCCGGCCCCCAGGCCGGCCGTGGCCGCGAGCGCGGTGGCGACCCCGCACGCACCGATTGCGGCCGCTATTCGCCTAGGCCGACCCATCGATGTCTCCCCTCGACCCGCCCCACGATCATTACACCCAAAATCGGTCCAGATAAAAACCATGCAACATCAGAATCCATCAGGCCGCCCGCGCAGGATAGCGGCAGTAAGCTTGGCGGACGTCACGTGACGCGGCGAAGCCAGCGAAGTTGCCGGATATTGACGGGCGTCACGTTGGACAGGAGTGAGCAGCATGCGCTTGCGGGGTAGCGTGGCGGTCGATCTGGGCACCGTGAACACGCAGATCTGGGTGGCAGGCCGCGGCGTCGTGCTCGAGGAGCCCACCGCGATCGCCATCGACACCGCCGTCGGCAAGGTCGCTGCGGTCGGCGAGGAAGCCGACGCACTGGCCGACAAGGAACCGCAGGACATCCAGGTGATCCACCCGATGCGGGACGGGGTCATCGCCGACCTGGACGCCACAGCGGCCATGCTGCACGAGTTCCTGAGCCGGGCCCGGCGGCACAGTAACCTCATGCGGCCCGAAGCCGTGGTCTGCGTGCCCAGTGGCGCCACCCCGGTCGAGCGCCGGTCCATCGTGGCCGCGCTGAGCGTCCGCCGCCCGCGCTACAACGTGCAGCTGATCGAGAAGCCAGTGGCCGCCGCGGCCGGGGCGGGGCTCGACCTGACCGGCGGGGCAGGCGGCTTCGTCGTCGACATCGGCGGCGGGACCACCGAGGTGGCCGCGGTGGCAGGCTGGCGCGTGGTCAGGTCGCAGTCCCTGCGCAAGGCCGGCAACGCCATGGACGAGGCGATCGTGCAGGCGGCCCGGAACGAGCTCGGCCTGATCATTAGCCAGCGCGCGGCCCGGCAGCTGAAGATGTCGCTCGGGATCACCGGCGGCACCGAGGGTTTTGCCGAGATCGTCGGGCTGGACGCGGCGCTCCGTTCGCCCCGGTCAGAGTACGTGCCCGGCGGCCTGGTCACGGCGGCGCTCGACCCCATCGTGGCCTCGATCTCGGGCACGGTGCACGACATGCTGTCGGAGATCCCGGCCGGGCTGGCCGAGGACGTGGTGCGCGGCAAGGTCCGGCTGGCCGGCGGCGGTTCGCTGCTGCCCGGCCTGGCCAGCCGCATCGAGACCGTGGCCGGCATCGGCACAGTGGTGGTCGAGGATCCGCTGCGCTGCGTGATCCGCGGGGCGGCCGAGATCCTCGAGCGTGGCAACAAGGACAAGGCCAAGGGCAGAGAGCAGCACCCGGCCGCCGGGCTGAGCTAAAAGCCCCGCTCGTTCGGCTCTAGGGTCGCCGTGGGCCGTCAGGTGTAATGGCCTGGGCAGCCGCGGACCTGGCATGATGTGAGGCATGCTGTCCTCACCAGCGGGTGGATCGTGATGGCAGGGTATTCGGGGCGGCCGCAGGCGGCTAAGCTCGGGCTGAAGCCGGAGATGCGCGTGTGCCTGCACCGGCCGCCGGCCGGCTGGGCGCTGAGCGATCCGCCCGCGGGACTGGCCGGGCCGGACCCGGACGGGCGGGCCGACGTCATCATCGCGTTCTTTTCCCAGGCGGGCGAGCTGGCCGCAGAGGCCGAAGAGCTGGGCCGGCGGATCTACCCGGCCGGGGCGTTGTGGATCGCCTGGCCTCGCCGGGCGGCCGGGCATCGCAGCGACATCACCGACAACGTCATCCGCGAGTGCGTGCTGCCGCTCGGGCTGGTCGACGTCAAGGTAGCCGCCATTGATGAGGACTGGTCCGGGCTGCGGGTGGTCTGGCGGACCGAGCGCCGCCGCTGACGTCCGGTGATCTACCATGACCGGTATGGGTTTTACTTGACGTTGAACGCCTGTTCTTTCCGTCCTGGCCGCCGGGCTAGCGGTTGAGTTCGCCGACGAGCTGGCCGACGGGGCCAAGGGAGCGGCGCTCCCGCTGATCCGGCACGACCTCGGGCTGAGCTACACGCAGATCGGCCTGCTGGCCTCGGTGCCGCTACTGGTCGGCGGGGTCCTCGAGCTGCCGCTCGGCGTGCTGGCTGGCGAGGGCCGGCGGCGCCGGCTGGCCGTGCTCGGCGGCGGCCTGCTGTTCGTTCTCGCGCTGCTCGGGGTGGCCGTCGCAGGCTCATTCGCGGTGCTGCTGGCCGCGTTCATCGCGTTCTACCCGGCGTCCGGTGCCTTCGTCTCGCTGACCCAGGCCGAGCTGATGGACGTCTGGCCGCAGCGGCAGGCCCAGATCATGGCGCGCTGGGACCTGGCGGGTTCGGCCGGGGCGGTGGCCGGGCCGTTGCTGCTGACCGTCGTGCTGGCGGCCGGAGGTGACTGGCGGGCCGGTTACCTGGGGCTAGCCGGGGCGGCCGTGCTGGCCTGGCTGGGGATGGCGCTGCGGCGGCCGCCGCCCGCCTCGTCCGCTGCCCCGCCGACCGCCTCGGCGCCTGCTCGTGCGGAGGAGGCGGAGGACGGTCGCGACTGGCGGGCGCGGGCGCGGGAGGTGCTCGGGGCGCTGCGGGACTGGGGGACGGTGCGCTGGCTGCTGCTGATCGAGGTGGCCGACCTGCTGGTGGACGTGTTCACCGGTTTCCTCGGGCTGTACCTGGTGGACGTCGTGCACCTGGCGCCGGGAGTTGCGGCGGTGGGCATCGCGATCCGGCTCGGGGCGGCGCTGGCCGCCGATGCCGCGCTCGTGGTCATCCTGGAGCGGATCGAAGACCTGACCGTGCTGCGGGTCAGCGCGGCCGCTGCGCTGATGCTGTATCCGGCGTTCCTGGTCGTGCCGGGGGCGGCGGGCAAGCTGGTGGTGCTGGCGCTGCTGAGCGCGTCGACTGCGCCGTGGTACCCGCTGTTGCAGGCCCGGCTCTATGGGAGCCTGCCGGGGCGCAGTCCGGTAGCGGTAACGCTGGGCAGCGCCGCCGCTCTGGCCGGCGGCCTCGGGCCGCTGGCCGTCGGGATCGCGGCCGGGGGCTTCGGGCTGAGCCGGGCGCTGACCGGCCTGGCGGCCGTACCTGCCGTGATCCTGCTGGTGACGGTGGGAGGCTGGGGCCGGGATCCGGCGGGAGAGCGTCAGTGAGTGTTGGATGAGAATCGGCGGGGACGACGCCGTGCTGGTAGGCGGGAATAGCTCGCCGGGGCATGCGTTGGACGAGAGAGAGGGTTTTGCTCTCGGCTAGAGCTTTGCCTTCTTTGGATCCCCGCTTTGGATTCCCGCCGCCCACGAGACTCCGGTTGATAGCTCATGAAAGTCTTTCCCTTCCGCTCCGCCGCCAAGGCCGTCGCGCACCGTCAGGCCGGGCAGCTGACCGTGGTGCGCCGCCGGGCGCAGCCGACCGCGGTCTACATCGCCCGGCTGACCGCCACGGCGGTATTCGCGTACATGCTCGCGCAGCTGCTGCCCGGGGGTGCGACCCGTGACGTGCTCGCGCCGCTGACTGCGCTGCTGGTGGCGCAGGCGACCCTTTTCAACACGATCCGCAGCGCCATCCAGCGGGTGGGCGCGGTCACGGCCGGCGTGCTGGCCGCGGTCGCTGTGTCCGCCTACGTCCCGTTCAGCTGGTGGGTGCTCGGACTGCTCATCGCGGGCACGCTCGGGCTGGGCATCGTGCTCCGTCTCCGGGAGGAGATCCTGGAGGTGCCGATCAGCGCCATGCTGATCTTCTCGGTCAACTCGCACACCGCCGCGAGCAGCCGGATCCTCGAGACCCTGGTCGGCGCGGCCGCCGGGCTAGGCGCGGGCTTGCTGTTCGCCCCGATGCGGGTGCAGCCGGCCAAGGACGCGGTCGGTGAGCTGAGCCGGCAGATGGCCGACCTGCTCAGCCAGATGGCCGCCGGCCTGGCCGAGACGCCCGACCCGCAGCGGGCTGTCGAATGGCTGAACCGCACCCGGGCGCTGCGCGGCGAGATCGAGCGGGTCGACGACGCGCTGGCGCAGGCCGAGGAGAGCGTGCGGCTGAACCCGCGCCGGCTTCGGTCCGGTAACCCGGCCGCGGGTCTGCGCGAAGGCGTCGACACCCTGGAACGGGCCGCGACGGACATACGCGTCCTGGCCCGTTCGGTCGCCGACAGCGCGCGGCTGGACAGCGAGCACAGCCCGGTCAAGCAGCCCGAGACCCGGGCCCGGCTGGCCGCCGTGCTGACCGAGCTGTCGGCCGGGGTCCGCGCCTACGGGCAGCTACTGGAGGCCGAGCCGCTGCCCGAGGGGCCGGCTGAGTTCGCGGCCGAGCCGATCACCGAGATGCTGGAAGACCACCTCGAGGAGGCCCACCGGCAGCAGGACCGGCTGGCCGACGTGCTGCGCACGGACCCAGCCACCGAACCCGAGGGCTGGCCGCTGCGCGCCGAGATCCTGGCCCACGTGGATCGGCTGCGGTCCGAACTCGAGCCGGGGCACTTGCCGGAGCAGGTTCCGGTCAAGCCGCCGCTGTCACCGATTCCGCCGCTCAAGTCGATGCGTGAGCGGCACCGGAACGTGAGCGGAAGTCCTCGCGGCCGGGCGGATGGCGCGCGGTCGGATGTCTCTGGCACCGGACCGCGGCGGCGGCCGGACCAAGCAGCGCTGCGGGTACGGGCCGGGCGGACCGCGTCGCGGATGCGGACGCGGACGCGACGGGGCTGACGCGGACACGAGGCTGACGCGGACACGAGGCTGACGCGGACACGGAGCTGAACACGGTTAGCCGCCCAGGCCCTTGGCCATCAGCGTCTCGCCGATTATGACGTCGGCTGCGGCGATCAGTTCGGTGAACACCGGTGTGGCGGCGGCATGTACGTCGCCCGAGCTGTGGGCTGCGAAGGCAGCGTTGTCGGCGTAGACCTCGGTCGTCCAGAACACATGCGGATCGTCTTTGGATCGGTTGACGGCGTAGCTGAGGGTGCCGGGTTCCTTCTCTGCTTGTTCGAGGAGTCGTGCGCAGGCGGCGAGGTATTCGCCGGCCTTACCTTCTTTGACAGTGACGCGGGCGACGATCGCGACGTGTGACACTGATCCTCCTTGTCGCCGGCCTGCTCTGACAGTAGTTGCAGCGGCTTGCTATGGGGCGCCGGGATGCCCGTTGTCCTTAATAAGCTCGGCTATGGCCTTCGGTGACTACATCGAGTTCCGGCGCTTCGTGCCGGGTGAGGCGGACACGCTAGCTGAGTTCCTGACCACCGAGGACTGGCCCTACCACAGCTCGGACGGCTCCACCGCCGCGCAGGTCCGCGAGCAGGCAGCAGCCGGGGGTTACGACAACGACCGGACGCGGACGTTCTGGATCGTCACCGGCACCGGGACGGAGGCTGGGCTGATCCGGCTGCTGGAACTGACGGACGACACGCCTATGTTCGACCTGCGTATCCGGGCGGCTAACCGGGGCGCGGGGCTCGGGACGGCCGCGCTGCGCTGGCTGACCGGATACGTATTCGCCGGGTTCCCTGGCACCCGCCGCGTCGAGGGCACCACGCGCCAGGACAACTGGGCTATGCGGCGGGCCTTCCGCACCTGCGGGTATGTCAAGGAAGCCCATTATCGCCAGGCATGGCCGGGCCGCGACGGGAGGATCTACGACGCGGTCGGCTATGCCATCCTGCGTGCGGACTGGCAGTCCGGCGCCATCACGATGCCGGACTGGGATGACGAACCGGAATAGGGCATCCGGAGCGGCGGCCAGCCTCGGCACCCGGACCGGCATCATCTCCTTGCTTTCGATCTGGACGTCGGGGCTGATGATCGGGGACCGCAGGTGCCCGATGCGCCCCAGTGGCCAGTCCAGCATTCCGTCGGGCCACGGTGCACCCGCGTAACGGCCGCCGGCCACGGTGACCTGCCCATCATGTCCGCGAGCCAGCCAGGCGAAGCTCAGTTCTTCACCGTCCCTGGCCACGTCGAGTTGCTGGTCAGGCGTCGGCCCCGGGATGGTTTGGTACCCAGCGGCGTGCAGGGCGGCGGTGAGGGCGGGCGCATCGGCAATCCAGGCGAACCAGTCGATATCGACGTGATCGCGCATCACCTGGCCGAGGAAGAAATCCACGCCCAGCCGCCGCGCAGCCAGACAGGCGCCTTGAGCTGCCCGGACAAGGCCACGATCTCGGCAGTCAGCTGGACCTGATGCTCCGCGCGCCGCGTGTCCACACCGGCACGTTACTGCTCGCAGGCCGGGCATCGGTGGCCGCCGATGGTGCGCTGGCGAACAGGCTAGCGAGATACCGGGGGGCCTTGTTCGGCCCGCTGAATCATTGGGGCGGCGCTTTCCAGGTCGGTCCACAAGTTCTCGGCCCACCAGGTCGCGCCAGCCTGTGCTAGCTCCGCCGCCAGATCCGCGGCGGCGGCAGGATCGACGGGGCTCATGCCCGACATGACCAGGTCGAAGGGCTTGGCTTCCCGCCCGGTCCCGGACCGGCACTCGGCGAGGAAGGTGTGGATCTCGCGGGTGATGGCGGCGTTAGGCTGCGGCGGCACTCCGCCGTCGCCGGACGGCATGATCGGGGCCGCTCCGTCCCACCGGGCGGCGCGGCGCATGGGCCGTCGGGCAGGCCAGACGCCGCCGACCCAGATCGGGACCCGGGGACGCTGGACGGGGGTGGGCAGGAACGTTACGTCGTCGATGATCACGTGCTGGCCGCGGAAGGTTACCGGCTCGCCCGACCAGAGCAGGTCCAGCGCGGCCAGTCCCTCGTCCAGGCGAGCGGCCAGCTCCTTCGGGTCGGTCGGCTCACCGAAGCTCCGAACTCATCGGCGATGGGCGAGCCCAGGCCCGCACCGAAGATCATCCGGCCGCCGGTGAGCCGGTCCAGGGTGGTCACCTCGCGGGCCAGCTTCTGCACCCGCCTGCGCGGCACCGGCGTGAGCATGGTGCCGAGGCGGATAGTGCTCGTCGCCAAGGCCGCTGCGGTCAGCAGGATCCACGGGTCGGCGATCTTCCGCCGCAATGCCTTGCGGTGGGTGATGTGATCCCAGACGAACAGCGCGTCCCAGCCCGCCGCCTCGGCCCTGCGGGCCAGGTCGGCGACGACCCTGGGGTCGGCGAAGTCACCGAAGTTGGGGATGTCGACCGCGAAGCGCACTGTCAGCCATGGTGGACGGCCTCGACGTTATGGCCGTCGAGGTCACGCAGGAACACGCCGTAGTAGCCCGGGTGGTACTCCGGCCACTCACGCGGAGCGTGCAGCACCTCGACCCCGGCGCCCACGGCGGCCTCGTGCACGGCGTCCACCGCGCTGCGGTCCGGAGCCCGGAATGCGACGTGCAGTTCCCGGGTCTCGGCGCCGGTCGGCGGTCCCAGCCAGAACGAAGGCGTGCCGTCCAGGCCGGCCAGGCCAACGACGAAGGTGTCGCGATACGGGAAGCGCATCGCCTCCCGCATCCCGATCGCCGCGAAGGTGCGCAGGTAGAAAGACAGCGATGCTTCCACGTCCTGCACCTGCAGGCCGATGTGATCAAGCATGCAGGGAGCTTAG
>JBAPYC010001139.1:0-3702 GCA_049284535.1 Streptosporangiaceae bacterium | reverse complement strand
GCCCAGCGCCTTGAGCGTGCCGAACTCGCGCACCCGGCGCGAAACCGCCGACATGGTCAGCAGGCTAGCCAGCAGGAACGCGGCGATCAGCACCGCGAGCGCGATTGCCCCGGCGGTCACTGTCGCGGACATCGGCACCGCGATGGTGACATGGCTGACCGCTGGTGCGGCCCCGCTTAGCGGGCCGCCGCTGCTGGTGCCCGGACCCGCGACCTGCGTCTGCAGGCCGCCCGGCCCGCTGGCGGACGGTATGGTGGCGGACAGCTTCGGCGCGATCGCGCCGATGACCGCCACCCCGGCGAAGCCGAGGCCGATGCCCAGCAGGCCGCCAGCGATGCCGGTGGCGACGGATTCCCCGAGGATCTGCCCGACGATCCTGCTGCCGCGCCAGCCCAGCGCCTTGAGCGTGCCGAACTCGGGCTCCCGCCGGGTCACCGCGGCCAGCGTCAGCAGGCTGGCCACTGCGAACGCCGCGATCAGGACGAGCGCCGCCAGCCATCGGCCCAGGACCCCGGCGAGCTTCGCGGCGCTGGCCGCCGAACCGGTGATCTCGCTGGCCAGGTCGGCGGAGCTGGTCACGGTGGCCTGCGGCAGCAGGTGCCCGATCTCGCGCTGGACCGCGCCGATACTGGCGGCGCTGGCCGCGGCCACGTAGACCGTGTTCACCTCCCCCGTCATGGCCTTGCCGGTGGCCGGGTCGGTCGCCAGCGCCTGGGCGCGGGCCAGCGGGATGTACACCTGCGGCGGGCTGCTGGCTTCTGGCTGGACCACGATGCCGATGATCTTGAACTTGACCTTGGCAATCGTGACCGTGCCACCGGTCTTCAGCTTGCCCGCGGCCGCGTAATTGCTGTCCACCACGGCCACGTCGCTGTTCGCGTCGGCGGCCGTGAAGGTGCGGCCGACGCTCAGCCGGCCGTCGCTGAGCGGGCCCAGCCTGGGATGGGCGATGTCCGTCCCATCCACGCTGACCGAGGTGGGCGGCTGGAGCTGCTCGTCCTGCCGGTCCGGGAGCACGATCCGGTTGTCGGTCAGGACCAGGCCGCCGGCGGCCGCGGCCACGCCGTGCACCCCGGCGATCTGCGCGGCGGCTGACGCGTGCAGTGCGCCGTAGTTGCCGCTGACCAGGGTGTCGATGGTCCCGCTGGTGTAGCACTTGCCGTTGAGGCAGACGGTCGCGTGGCCGCCCCCGCCGGGACCGCCGACCCCGACGGCCTGGCCGCTCAGCGGATGTCCCGACGGGGGCTTCGGCTTGGTAGTGACGGTGATGTCGGTGCCTATTCCGTACAGCGCACGCAGCACCTTGGACTGCGCGGCCTTCACCCCGGAGGAGGCCCCGATGACGGTGATGACCAGGCCGATCCCGACGGCGAGGCCGAGGGCGATGAAGATCGCCTGTCGTATTCTGCCGCGCAGCTCGCGCCGGAGATAGGTGAGGAAGAACATGGCGGCAGGTCTACGCGGCCGGGCGTTGCACCGGGGTAACACGCGGTGGGCGGGTCGCGTTACTGGCGCGCAACCCGGGCGCGAGGACAGTGGGTCGCGACGTGGCCGATGCGACCAGGAGGACAAGCGCCATGACGTCCGACGACGGCGAGTGGATACGCGACCAGGCGGCGGATGGCCCCGGTGCCACCGAGCCGGATGAGGGGTGGCTCAAGGAGGGGTCGCCCGACGAGGCGTGGCCCGATGAGGCGTGGCCCGATGAGGCGTGGCCCGATGAGGCATGGCCCGATGAGGCATGGCCGGCCGCGGGCGGCTCAGCCGGGACAGGATCGCGCCGGGGGCACAGGGACACCCCGGGGCTCCGGGGCCGGGTGGCGGCCATGGTGGCTGTGATCGCCGCAGCGGCCGGGGCGACGGCGGGGTTCTTCCTGGTCCGGGAGATGTCACCCGCGACCTCGGCCCCCGGGGCCGCACCAGCCGCGTCCGCGTCGGCGCCGTCCTCCGGTGGCGAGTACGGATCCGCTGGACAGCCCTCAGCAGCGGACCTGCCGGTCTTGCCCGCGCTTTCGGGCGGTGGGAACGGGCAGCTCCGGCTAGTACTCACCGGCCGGGTCCTGGCGATCGGCCGCACATCGATCAGCATCGGCGGTGACGGCCCTGTCGTCTTTGCCGGCATCACCCGCGCAACCAAGGTCAGCGGCACCGCTCACAACATCGGCGGCGTCAAGGTCGGCGATGAGATCTCGGCCGAGATCACCGGGACAAGCACCCGCCTGACCGTGATCGCCATCCGGGATCCAGCGAGCACGGCCTGATCGCGCGGACGGCCAGTAAGCCCCGGCCGGCCTGAAGGCGAGGCGGTCAGCCGGCGAGAACGGTGCGGACGCTCAGTACCGGGCGGCCCGCCGCCGAGGCCAGGGCTTTCCTTATAGCGGCGAGTACCTGATCCGGCTGACGCCTGATCTGGCCCGGTGAGAAATGGAGCACGAGGATGCCATGGGCGCTCATTTCGGCGTGCCGCCGCATGGTGCGTTCCCAGTCCTTCGGCGACAGATGCCATTCACGTGAGTCGACCTCGACCACCACTCCTTGATCCGGCCACCAGGCGTCAGGCATGGCCAGGAAGTCCTCACCGATGAAGAGCCGGGCGTTGAAATGTGGCATCGGAACGCGGCCGCGCAGGAGCAGTGTCCGAAGGTCGCCTTCGGCCACCGAGCGGACGCCGTCCACCACTTCCTCAAGCGCATGACGGAACCGGGCCGACCCACGGACAGGACCGCTGGAGAGTTCGGCCATGAGCTGAGGGATCGTGCACAGGTTCCGCTGGACGGCACTGGCGACGATAGCCCGGACGTCGTCGGTGACGGTCAGAGTGAGCGCGGTGTCGGCCACGGCACGAGATGGCGGCGCGTACCGGATGCCGCCCGCCTCCCAGACTCGTTCCGGCAGCCGGGCCGTCCGCAGGACACGGGCGAAGCCGGTGCTCTGCAGCTTGTGGGGCGCGGGCACCAGCACATCGATGGTGTCGCAGGCCGCGCGCCACAGGCCATGGCGGAATAGCGCGGCGGACCCGGTGATCATGCTCCCCTGGCCCGCGTACAGCAGGGTGGCGATCTCGCGCTGGGTCACACTGGGCGACTCGGCGTTGACCAGATAAACGCCGGGCAGCACGATCCGCCACGGCCCACCGGGGCGAGTACGATGCCGGAGCGCGCCCCGGCTAAGTCCGCAAGCCATGGTTTGCGGACGCGAAATGACCTGCAGCTGAGTCCTGAGCAATTCCGCTAGCGCTGCGTGATCGTAATGTGCGATTCGCGTCATATGCGCATGGTGCCACGGGGATCTGACATCCAGCGATCGCCGATTCTTACGATGTCGATGCCTCCTTGGGGTTGTTATAGCTACCCCAAAGCGGCATCCACGCCATACCTGCTCTGGAGAGCGACTGTGCGGGGTGGAGTGTGGGTGGCGAAGAGTTAGCAGAGTGAGTGGTGAGGCGCCGCGTCTGCTGGAAGAGACCGGCGGGGGCACGCTCAGCGGGGGGTGGGGGCTTTGGCTCTCGCCGCTCGGGCTTGGGCCGGCGCGGTTCGGGTGGGCGAGGCGGGGCTCGGGTGGGCGAGGCGGGGCGCTCGGGCTGGCGGGGCTCGGCGCTCGGGCTGGCGGGGCTCGGGACCGGCTGGCGGGGATCGGCTCGGGCTGCCGGGGTTGGTTGGGTTGGGTGGTGTAACCGGGGTGCAACTGGGGGCGGGGCATGAT
>JBAPYC010001138.1:0-2929 GCA_049284535.1 Streptosporangiaceae bacterium | reverse complement strand
GGCCATAATGGGCCCACCACACAGGCACTCTCGGGTGAGGACAACCACGGATGAGACGTCATCACCGGCCGCGGGCCCCGGTGATCCGCTGAGCGCGACAGCGCCCGGGGAGGCCGGCGGGCGCGACCCCGGCGGGCGCGACTCCGGCGGGCGCGACTCGGGGGATCGCGACTACGGGGAGATGACCGCAGGGCTGAGCGGGCCGGGTGATGGCGGCGCCCTCGCCGGGCCGGGTGGTTATGGCGTGCCCGCGGATGCAGGTGAGCCGGTCATCGCGGTCGACGCCATGGGCGGGGATCACGCACCGGGCGCCATCGTGGCCGGGGCCCTGGCGGCCCAGCGCGAGCACGGCGTCCGGGTGCTGCTGACCGGGCCCCCCACGCAGCTGCGGCAGGCGCTGGCCGACCTGGATGCGGACGCCGAGCTCGAGGTGGTGCCGGCCGAGGACAACCTGGAGATGAACGAGGGGGCACTGGCCAGCCTGCGCCGTCCCCGGTCGAGCGTGGCCGTGGCCTGCCAGCTAGTCCGGCGGGGCGAGGCGTCCGCCGTGGTCTCGGCCGGGTCCACCGGCGGCATCGTCGCCACCGCGCGGTTGCGGCTGCGGTCGCTGCCCGGCGTGGAGCGGCCGGGGCTGGCCGTTGTGCTGCCGACCCGGCCGGGCCGCACCGTGCTCATCGACGCCGGCGCCACGGCCGATCCCAAGCCGGAGATGCTGGTCCAGTTCGGCCAGCTCGGCGTGGCCTACGCTCAGACCGCCCTGGGCGTGCCCTCCCCCCGGGTGGGACTGCTGACCATCGGCGCCGAACCGGGCAAGGGCAACAAGTTCACCCGGCGCGCGCACGAGCTGCTGGCCAGCGATCCGCCGCACGGCGCGCTCCCGCTCAGCTTCGCCGGCAACGTCGAGGGCGGGGACCTGCTGGCCGGGGAGCTCGACGTGATCGTCACGGACGGCTTCACCGGGAACGTGGCGCTGAAGACGCTGGAGGGCTCGATCCGGTTCGCCGCGGCCGAGCTGCGGGCCGCGGTAACCGGCACCAGGACGGCCCGGCTCGGCGCGCTCCTGCAGCGTCGCGGGCTGCGCGAGCTCGCCACCCGGCTGGACGCCGACAGCTACGGCGGGGCCGTGCTGCTCGGCCTGGCCGGCACGGTGGTGATCGCCCACGGGGCCAGCACCGCGCGCGCCGTCACCTCGGCGTGCCTGCTCGCGGCGGACCTGGCCCGCAGCCAGATCACCGAGAAGATCACGCAGCGGCTCGGCCCGGGCCGTTCCGCCGGGCGCGGCGGGCACTTCCTGCGCCGTCCGTTACCCGCGCCCGTTGCTCGCGCCCATTGCCTGCGCCCCGTTGCCCGCGCCCCGTTGCCCGCGCCGCGGGGCCGGCGCTGGTCTGGGCCCGTCCCGATTCGCCGTCTGGGCCTGCCGCGATGCCCGCTACGCTTAGAGCATGGCCGATCCACAGCAGGTTCTCGCGCAGCGGGTGCACGACGCCATCGTCGCGTCGTTCGGCCCAGACTACGGCGACGCGGACCCGCTGATCCGCCCGTCGTCGTTCGCCGACTACCAGGCCAACGTGGCCCTTCCGCTGGGTAAGCGGCTCCGCCGCTCGCCGCGTGACGTGGCCGCCGAGCTGGCCGGACGGCTCGACGTGGCCGATCTGTGCACCGAACCCGAGGTCAGCGGGCCCGGCTTCATCAACTTCAGCCTGCGGGACGAATGGATCGCCGCCCAGGCCACGCAGATGCTCGGCGACCCCAGGCTCGGGCTCGCGCCGACGGCCGAACCGCAGACGATCGTGGTGGAGTACTCCTCGCCCAACGTGGCCAAGGAGATGCACGTCGGCCACTTGCGCACCACCATTGTCGGCGACGCGATCGCCCGCACGCTGGACTTCGCCGGGCACCGGGTGATCCGGGACAACCACGTGGGCGACTGGGGCACCCCGTTCGGCATGCTCATCGAGCACCTGCTCGACGTGGGCGAGGACTCCCCGGACGCGGCCCTGCTCGCGACCGACCCGAACGCCTTCTACCAGGCGGCCCGGCGCAAGTTCGACGGCGACCCGGCCTTCACCGAGCGGGCCCGGCGCCGGCTCGTGCAGCTGCAGGCGGGAGACCCGGACACCCTGGCCATCTGGCAGGACCTGGTGCGCATGTCCCGGGACTACCTGCACCGGACCTACTCCCGGCTCGACGTGACTCTCACCGACGACGACATCCGCGGCGAGAGCTTCTACAACGACCTGCTCGCGGACACGGTCAGCCTGCTCGAGGAGATGGGCCTGGCCAGCGTCAGCGACGGCGCGCTGTGCGCGTTCCCGCCCGGCTTCACCGGGCGAGAGGGCCGGCCGCTGCCGCTGATCATCCGCAAGAGCGACGGCGGCTACAACTACGCCACCACCGACCTGGCCGCGGTCCGGTACCGGGTCGACAAGCTGGCGGTCGACCGGGCCATCTACGTGGTCGGCTCGGAGCAAGCGCTGCACTTCCAGATGGTCTTCGCGGTGGCCCGGGAGGCAGGCTGGATCCCCGCGACGGCCAGGTTCGAGCACGCCCAGATCGGCATGGTGCTCGGCGAGGACGGCAACCGGCTCAAGACCAGGGAAGGCGAGACCCCCAAGCTCGACGACCTGCTTCAGCAGGGCGTGGACCGGGCCAGGGACATCCTGGACGAGGTGGACGCGGCCAACCGGTTCGGCCCGGACGAGCTGGACGCGGTGGCCGAGGCGGTCGGCATCGGGGCGGTCAAGTACGCCGACCTGTCCACCGCCCGGGAGAGCGCCTACCTGTTCGACTGGGACCGGATGATCTCGTTCCGCGGCAATACCGGGCCGTACCTGCAGTACGCCACCGCGCGGATCAGGTCGATCTTCCGCCGGGCCGCGCAGGGCGACGGCGTCGACGTGCCCGCTGGCGCCGCCGACCTGGCCGGCAG
>JBAPYC010001137.1:0-2139 GCA_049284535.1 Streptosporangiaceae bacterium | reverse complement strand
CGGGAGGGACCACCGCATGACCACGATCGCCGAGAGGGTGCGCATACCGGACCTGAGCGTCCGGATGAGCTGGGCGGTCACCGACACGCTCACCCTGACCAGGCGCAGTCTGCTGGTCTGGGTCCGGGTGCCGGCCTACCTGGTGTTCACCGTGATCCAGCCGGTGATGTTCGTGCTGCTGTTCCGCTATGTCTTCGGCGGGGCGATCCACGTGCAGGCTCCCGGCGGCTACGTGAACTTCCTGCTGCCCGGGATCATCGGGCAGACGGCCGCGTTCGCGACCTTCGGCACGGCGATCGTGCTGGCCCAGGAGCTGAAGCGGGGCGTGATCGACCGGCTGCGGTCGATGCCGATCGCCCGTTCGGCCGTACTGACCGGACGGCTCACCGCCGACACCCTGCGCATGACGATCACCATCTTGATCATCGTTGCCGTCGGCTACGCGGTGGGATTCCGGTTCCGCAACGGCGCGGGCCCGGCCATTGCCATGATCGTGCTGGCCGTCACATTCGGGGTGGCGATCGCGTGCGTCGCGGCCTGGACCGGGCTGGCCATCGGGGACGAGGAGTCGGTCCAGGCGTTCGGCATGATCTGGCTGTTCCCGCTGACGTTCGTATCCTCGGCCTTCGTGCCGATCTCGTCGATGCCCGGCTGGCTCCAGGCCTTCGCCAACAACCAGCCGGTCACATACGTCATCGACACGATGCGGGCGCTGGCCCTGGGCGGCCCGGTCGCGGCAGACCTGTGGAAGAGCCTGGCCTGGCTGGCCGGAATCTACATCGTGTTCCTGCCGCTCGCGGTGCGCGCCTACCGCCGGGCCAGCTGAGCGCCGGGCGAGCCGACCGCCGCGCTGTCAGCCGCCGGCCGGGAGGCCGCCCGCGGCATCGAATGCGTCCGCGAGTTCCCGCGGGGCGCGCATCCGCCAGGCGTCGGTGACCAGCTCGGCCAGCCGCTCGACGCCGACCTCGGCCAGCCGCAGCATCACCAGCGGCCAGCCGTCGTACCCGGGGGTGGTGAAGAACTTCCCCGGCTCACCCAGCAGCAGGGCCTGCTTTTCGGCCTCATCGCCCACGAACAGGACGGCGATGTCGGTCCGGATGACCCGGCGCTGGCCCGGCTGGCGCTCGGGATAGGACCAGACGAAGCCGCGGCCGCCGATCCGGAAGTCGAAGCCGTCGCTGTCGACCTCCTCCACGTCTGGCAAGGCCAGCGCCAGGCGGCGCACGTCGTCCGCGTCGGCCATCGCAGTTCCTCCCGCCTCGTCTGGTCAGACCAGCGCCCAGGGTAGCGGGCGCCTAGGACATTCCGGGAGTGCATCCCGCGTCTGGGCGGCGGCCAGGCTGCCTGCCTCAGCGACGTGAAACCCGGAGTCCAGCGCGTTCTGACGTACTGAGTGCCACATCGATGAGGTTGTGGCAGGCGGCGCTTAGGCTCGGGGGCGGTGCCGTGACGAGGGAGACGCGGATGAGCGAGGGGCAGCTGCCTGGGCTGTGGGCGCCGCAGCGCCGGGCGCTGACCGCCGGCCTGGTCCTGACCATCACCTTCGTGGCATCCGAGGCGCTGGCCGTGGTCACGGTGATGCCGCTGGTGGCCCGCGACCTGGGCGGCCTGCGGCTGTACGGCTGGGCGTTCAGCGGGTTCATGCTCGGCAGCCTGATCGGCATCGTGGCCGCCGGACGCGAGGCCGACCGGCGCGGGCCGGCGGTGCCGTTCGTGGCCGGGGTAATGCTGTTCGCAATCGGGCTGACCGTGGCGGGCCTGGCGCCGTCGATGGGCGTGCTGGTCGCGGGACGGGTGCTGCAGGGCATCGGCGCGGGCGCGGTGCCGTCGGTGGCGTACGCCACCATCGGCCGCAGCTACCCCGGACCGATCCGGGCCCGGATGATGGCGGTCCTGTCCACCGCGTGGGTCGCCCCGGGGCTGGCCGGACCCGTGATCAGCGCGGAGGTGGCGCGACTGTTCGGCTGGCGATGGGTGTTCCTCGGGCTGCTGCCGGTGGTCGTGGTGGCCGGGTCGCTGGCCGTGCCCGCGCTGATCCGGGTGGGGCCGCCGGATGAGGTGCCGCCGGCCGGGCAGCGGCTGGCCGATGGGGTGCTGACCGCCGCGGGCGCCACCATGCTGCTGGCCGGCCTGACGCTG
>JBAPYC010001136.1:0-3465 GCA_049284535.1 Streptosporangiaceae bacterium | reverse complement strand
AAGCAGGACGGGGGCGTGCGCGGGGTCGGTCCCGGCGGCGAGGTCCACCAGGTCCGCCGCTGTCAGGCCGCCGAGCAGGCGCCCCAGCCAGGCGATGGCGCTCCCGGTGGCCAGCAGGTCCATCTCGACCCCCCAGCGGCCCGGCTCGGCCAGCGGCGTGACCAGGAACCGGTGGGCCGGGTCCAGCATCAGCCGGCCGGTGATGCCCAGGATGACGTTGCTGGTACCGCCGATGTAAGCGACCTGCCCAGGTTCGCGGACCCCGAGGCCGAGTGCGCCGAGCACGGAGTCGGCGGCGCCCAGGACGACCGGGATCGGCCCGCAGCCCAGCCGGGCCGCCACCTGCGCCCGCAGCGCCCGGCGCGCATGCGACGGCAGGACCTCGGGCAGGTCCGGACGGTCCAGGCCGGCCGCGGCCCGCACGCCGGCGTTCCACCGGCCCGTCTCCAGTTCGTAGCAGCCGTACCCGGCGGCCGTACTCGGATCGGTGGCCAGCTCACCGGTCAGCCAGGCGAACAGGTAGTCCTTGGCCGAGGCGACAACCGCGGTGGCGGCCGCCCGGACCGGATCGGCCTGGGCCAGGCGGGCGAACATCGGCAGCAGGTAGCGGCCGTCCACCCACTGCCCGGTGAGGCGGTACAGCCTGTCCGCCCCGCAGCGCTCGCGGAGGTCGTCACCCAGGTCGTCGGCGCGGCTGTCCTGCCAGGTGACGGCGGGACCGGCCGCCTGGCCGTCAGCACCCACCGTCACGAGCGTGGGCATCATGCCGGACAGGCCGATGGCCAGCCACCGCCTGGGCCGAACGACCTGCCCGAGTGCTGCCGCCGCCTGTTCCAGCGCCTGCTGCCAGTCAGCCGGGTCCTGCTCGCACGCACCCGCGGCGGGCCGGTTCGTGGGATAGGCCGCGGTGGCCCGGGCCAGGACCGCACCGGACTCGTCCAGGGCCACCGCCTTGAGGGCGGAGGTGCCGAGGTCGAGACCGATGTAAGCGTCCTGGTCCGGGCCACCCATGCTCAGTCGGCTTCGCCTTCAGGCTCGGGGGCAGCGAGCTCCTCTTCGATGTGGGGGCCGTGACTGCTCCTCGGGTCGGTGTAGAAGGGTGCGTGCCCGGTGCGCGCCACGATGAAACGAGCTGCGTCGGGTTGATCAGGGGATTGCGCCCCGGCCGGAACCGGACCGCTAGGGGCTCGCGATGACATGGCGAATCTCCGTCTCAATCGGGAAGGCTCTCCGCGCGGGAGTATTTATGCTGGCTGGCTCACTTAGGACATACTCTGTATGTTCAGTATGTCGTTAGACCCTAAACGATCACCGGCAGTGACCGCAATAAGTCACGATATCGAGACTCAAACCCGCGCATAGGAGACTTAACCCAGCGGATACCTAGTGCGGATACCTAGTGCGGTCGCGTTGCTCCCGGGGACCGGCCTGGCTGGGTTCGCGGAACGGGTCCTTCGGGCACGGCGCGCACGTCCCAGTCCTGGAAGGCCGGCGCCGGGAAGAGCTGCCGTGAGGTGCTGCCGGAAATAGCGAAGGCGAATTCCGTGGCCCGGTAGAGGTGCTCGAAGCAGTCGAAAGGGATCCCCGACTTGTCCATGCTCAGGCCGCGGATGCGCACCACCGGAGTCCGGGCCGGGATGCCCAGCAGCTTCCGCTCGTCCGGCCCCGGCGTCACGACCACCTCGAGATACTGCTCCTCATAGTCGTCCTCGAGTCCGTAGTCGTGCGCCAGCAGGTCGTAGAGGGAGCCCTTGAGGCCGATGACCTGGTGGTCCAGGCGGGGGGCGAGCGCGACCGGGATGATTGACGTCTCGGTGACGGCGGGCTGGCCGTCGACGAGACGCTGGCGCCGCAGCCGCCACACCGCATCGGCTGGGTCGATGCGGAGCGCGCTCGCCACGCCAGCCGAGGCGATTCCGCGGCAGATATCCACCACCCGGGTGTCGATCGAGTTAGCCGGCGGGCCGGTATCGCCGGAGCGCAGTGTCCCCAGCAGGCTGCCGGCCCGGGCCGGCTCGGTGACGATCCGGGGGCGGGCCAGGAATGTGCCCCGGCCCTGATGGCGGCGCACCCGGCCCGCCTTCTCCAGCTCGTCCAGCGCCCGGCGGACGGTGATCAGGCTGACGCCCGTGCTGGCCGCCAGTTCGGCGTAGGTCGGCAGCATGTCGCCCGGGACCAGGCCCCGCTCGGCGACCAGGTCCTCGACGTACGCGACCACTTGCTCGTACAGCAGCCGGGAGTCAGCCCGGCCAGGAGGTGCCGACCAGGAACGGCTGCCGCCGAGATCAACGACCATGACCTTTGACCCTAGCCGCCGGCCCGGATTGCGGCGAATGCGTCCTGGGCGGCGTTGAGCGTCTCGCTGACGTCGTCGGCGGTGTGCACCAGGGACAGGAACAGGTTCTCGTACTGGCTGGGGTGGAACAGCACGCCTCGTAGCAGCATCTCCTGCCACCACCTGGTGAACAGCCCCTCGTCGGCGTAGCGTTCCGCGTCCCGCCAGTTCCGGATCGGGTGCTCACTGAACCAGACCTGGAAGACGGTCCCGAGTCCCTCCACCACGACCGGCAGGCCCGCCTCGGCCGCCAGCTGGCGAAGCCCGCTCATCAGGGTCTCGCCCACCGCGCGCTGCCGCTCGTACAGGCCCGGCTCGGCCAGCACATCCATGGTCGCGCTGACCGCGGCGCACGCGATGGTGTTGGCGTTGTAGGTGCCCGAGTGCGAGTAGCGGCCCTCGGCGATCATCGACATCGCCTCGTGAGTCCCGCCGATGGCCGCGACCGGGAATCCACCGCCCAGTCCCTTGGCCAAGGTGGTCAGGTCCGGCGTGACCCCGAAGTACTCCTGGGCGCCGCCGCGGGCAAACCGGAAGCCGGTGATGACCTCGTCGAAGATGAGCAGCGCACCATGCCGGCGGGTCTGCTCGCGCAGCAGTTCCAGGTAACCGGGAGCGGGCAGTACGCAGCCGGTGTTGAACATGGCCGGCTCGGTGATGACCGCCGCCACCTCCTCGCCGCGCTCCTCCATCACGGCCACGAAGCTCTCGGGGTCGTTCCAGGTCAGCACGATGAGGGTGGCCTCCAGCTCGGCCGGGACCCCGGGACCGGACGCGACCGGCCGAGGCCTGCGGGCGGCGCCGGCCTGCTCCGGGTCAACGTGGTTACTCCAGTAGACCGTGTCCTGCCAGCCGTGGTAGTGCCCCTCGAACCTGATGATCAGCCGGCGGCCGGTGTGCGCGCGGGCCAGCCGGACAGCCGTGCCGACCACTTCGCTGCCGGAGTTGGAGAACCGGACCTGATCCACGCCCGGCACGGCCTCGGTCACCTTGCGCGCCGCCTCGATCTCCAGCTCATACGGCAGGCCGAAGCAGGTGCCCAGCTCGCTGACGGCGCGCGTGACGGCCTCGGTCACCACCGGGTGCCGGTGGCCGAGGATCATCGGGCCCAGGCCCAGCAGGTAGTCGAG
>JBAPYC010001135.1:0-8656 GCA_049284535.1 Streptosporangiaceae bacterium | reverse complement strand
GCGAAGCCCAGGGCCTCCACCGCGGCGTCCCGGTCACCGCAGGCCGCCAGCGCCAGCGCCCGCAGTGCGGCAATCTCGATGACACTGCCGGTCCGGCCCTGGCCGGACGCCGCCGCGAGCATTGTTTCCAGGAGCTTGAGCGCCTCAGCCGGGCGGTCTTGGGCAATCAGCACCCGGGCCAGCACCAGGTACTCCGGTTCGCGGGGGTAGCCCGGTTCGTCGCCCGGGGCGAGGCCGCATTCTGCTGTCCAGCGGGCGGCCGCAGCGACGTCGCCCTGGGCCAGCAGCAGCCGCGCCCGCTGCGCGGGGACGGGGTTGAGCAGACCGGTCACTCCCGGGCCCAGTGCGGTCCGCCCAGCCTCGCCCATCGCCTCCAGTGCCCCGCCTGGATCACCCTGAGCCTGCCGGATCCACGCCAGGGTCACCAGGCCTGTGCCCAGCGGAGCGGGGTAGCGGAACTGCTGGCATAGCGAGATGCCCTCGGTGACCTGCCTGAGGGCGCTGTCGAGCTCATTGCGCTGGTAGGCAACCTCGGCCAGGCCAACGTACGCAGGGCCAGCGGGTGGCGCGGGCGACGGGCCGGACTCTGCCGCGATGTCCAGTGTCTTCTGGTAGGTCCCGGCGGCCGCGTCCAGCCGGCCCTGAGCGCGCTGGACCTGGCCGAGCTGGTAGATACCCCATGAGATGGGCTGGCCGGCTTGCCACCCGGCGATGCTCGACGCGAAGGCCTGCTCGGCATCTGCGAGCCGGCCGCGGAGCCAGTCAGCCGCGGCCAGAAGTCCCTGGGCGGTAGAGCTCAGCAGGCGCTCACCACTGTCAAGCTGGGCGAGGGCCTGCGAGGCGAACGCGGCCGTGCCCTCGGCGTCACCGCGGAGCTGGGCGAGAAAGCCGCGATGAAGCGCGATCAGCGCCGGGATGTTCCCCAGCATGCTGGCGGCCTTCCCGACCGACGGCTCGAACGGCTCATCGTCCGCGGGCGCAGCGCAGGCCAGCGCGCGCTCGGCCGCGTCCAGCGGCGGCTCCATCGCCTCCGCCCGGCCGAGGGTGGCTGCCAGCAGCACCTGCGCCAGCAACAGCCGGGTCCGGGTCTGGAGCAGCTCAGCGGGCAGCGCCGCCAGCCACCGCTGCGCCGTCGCCCCCTCGCTGCGCAGGTACAAGGTCGCGTCGAAGTGCTGCTCGATCAGCCGGGCCGCCCGGGCAGTGTCCCCGGCGGCCAGGGCGTGCCCTATCGCGTCATCGGCCAGCCCATGCTCCTCATACCAGGCGGCCGCAGCCCGGTGCAGCACCGCGACCCTGCCGGGCCGTTGCTGCTGCACGCGAGCGCGGAGCAGGTCGGCGAACAGGCGATGGTAACGCCACCAGCCGCGAACCTCATCCAGCGGCATCAGGAACAGGCCTGCCTGCTCAACGTGCTCCAGCATCGCCTGGCCATCGTCCCGGCCAGTGACCGCATCGCACAGCCCGCCGCTGAGGCGTTCCAGCACCGAGGTTTCCAGCAGGAACTCGCGCACCTGCTCCGGCTGGTCGTCGAGCACTTCTCCGGTCAGATAGTCAAGGATGAAGCGGTGGCTGCCGCTGAAGGCCGCCACAAAACCAGCGATGTCGGACCTTCCCCGCAGCGACAGGGCGGCCAGCTGCAGGCCGGCCGCCCAGCCTTCGGTGCGGGCCACCAGCGCCGCCACTGCTGCGGCGGGCAGGGCGGCCCCAGCCGATTCGCTCAGCATGGCCGCCGCCTCCTCGGCGGTGAACCGCAGGTCGTCGGTGCGCAGCTCCGCCAGCTGCCCGCGGGCCCGAAGCCGCGCCAGCGGCAGCGGCGGGTCGGACCGGCTGGCTAGCACCAGGTGCAGTCCCGGCGGCAGGTGCTCGAGCAGGAACGCCAGCGAGGTGTGCACCTGCGGGGCGTTGACCAGGTGATAGTCGTCGAGGACGAGCACCATCTCATTCTCGCCGGGGAGGGCGGCCAGCTCGTTGATCAGGGCCGTCACGAGCCCTTCAAACGAGGCCGGCGGCGAACCGAGCAGCGGGGCGACCCGCTCGCCGATCCCCGGCCGCGCGCGGTCCAGCGCGGCAACCACATGCCGCCAGAACCGCACCGGATCGCTGTCACCGGTGTCCAGCGACAGCCACGCCACCGGCCGGCCGCCAGACTGGAGCCAGTCGGCCAGCAGCGCCGTCTTGCCGAACCCGGCCGGGGCACACACCAGGACCAGCCCTTCGCCGAGCGCCCCCACCAGCCGCGGCCGTGCCACGAAGCCAGGCCGCTGGCCAGGCATGTGCAGCTTGGTGGCCAGCAGGACATCCTGTTCGGACGCGGCAGCCCCGGTCTGGGCCGCCGCAGGCGGCTCAGCCATTGGCGACCTACCACTCAGCGCATCCAGCGATGATCAGCACCGCTGTCAGGTCCGGTCATTCTAACCGCCGGCCTTAACCGGCCGTGCGGATGCGGTGATCACCGGGCCGCACCATCGTGCCCGCTGCCGCACCGGAAGATTCCACCCACATGCGAACCTTCGGGTGACGGCCACTCCCAGAGGGGTTCCTAGCATGCGGGTGAACCGGACATGCACCGGCAGGAGGGATAGCAGTGGCGATTCTCAGGCTCGGCCGTTTCAGCACCAGCCGGCTGGTAGCAGGGAAATGCTCACCAGTCACGCCGCCCTGGCCGCCTGGCCTGCCCGCCGCCTCGGCAGTTGCGGCATGGCATGGCCGGGCGGCGGCTGCCAGGCGAGGAGACGAGCAGCCGTGAACGGCTCGGTGTGGCCCGCCCGCTACGAGATCCGCGTCGACAGCGTCCTCGACGATCAGTGGGCGGACTGGTTCGGCGGCCTCCAGCTCAGCAACAACGGCGCCCAGACGGTCATCTGCGGCCTGCTCCCGGACCAGCCCGCACTGCACGGGCTGCTGACCAAGATCGCTGACCTCGGGCTGTCCCTGATCTCGGTGCACCGGCTAGACCGCGGAGATGCCGGAGACCAGGGGCAGCATTGACGCGCGATCGCGATCACCGGACGTGTTCGTCCTCGGCTATGTCATCTGTGGCCTGATAGCGATCTTCCTGATGAGATGCAGGTCGCTTGCATCAGACGACGGTGGCGCGCAGCCGCCGGACCGAAGCCCGCGGCACTGTAGTGCCGGCCTGGCCGTGAAAGATTCCACCGCCATCGGCACCTTCGGGTGACGCCCCGCGACTGGCCCTCCTCGTACCGTCTTCGCAGTACGAGCCCTCCATACGACCGGGACTTGGCCAGACCACGTACGTCCACAGCCCCAGAACCGGAGATGCGCAATGTGCCCCTACCGGCGACACTTTCCGGCCGCCGGTTGGCCGCCGGTAGGTGAAGTCAGTTCGCGGGGCGCCAGTGGCGGGGATCGCAGAATTCGGGACAGAACGGGGAACAAGACGTGGGCAAGTTGCGGGTAATCGCGAGCGTCCCGGCCGGACGCCGGACCAAATGGGCGGTCCTGGTCTTCTGGCTGATCATCGTGGCCGTGGCCGGGCCGCTGGCGGGCAAACTCAGCGGGGCGGAGAAGAACGATTCCTCGGCCTGGCTTCCGGCCGGGGCCGAATCGACCAAGGTCCTTGACCTGCAGTCCCGGTTCCAGTCGCCAAATATCTTCACCGGCATCGTGGTCTACGACCGCCCGTTCGGCCTAACCAGCGCGGACCGGGCCAAGGCCATGACCGAGGCTAGCCGGTTCGCGCAGGTGGCCGGGGTGGTGCATGGACAGGTGGCAGGACCGTTCTTCGCCCGGGACGGCAAGGCGGCCGAGACGATCGTGCCGGTCAACCTCGGCTCGAAGGGCTGGAATGGCGCCCCGGCGGCTGTGACGGCGCTGCGCAACATCGCCGGCGCCCACGCGAACGGCCTGGCCACACATATCACCGGCCCGCTGGGCAGTGCCGCTGACTCGGCCAGCTCGTTCAAGGGAATCGACGGCACCTTGCTGGCCGCCACGCTGATCATCGTGATCGTGCTGCTGCTCATCACCTATCGCAGCCCGGCGCTCTGGTTGCTGCCAGTCATGTCTGCGGGCATCGCCCTGACCAGCGCCACGGCCCTGATCTACCTGCTGGCCAAGCACGCCGGCCTGACCGTGAACGCGCAGAGCGCCGGCATCCTCTACGTGCTGGTGTTCGGCGCGGGAACAGATTACGCCCTGCTCCTGACGGCCAGGTACCGCGAGGAACTGCGGCGGCACGCCGGCCGGCATGAGGCGATGGCCGTCGCGATGCGCCGGGCCGGGCCCGCCATCATCGCGAGCGCGGGCACCGTGATCCTGGCCCTGCTGACGCTGACCGTCGCCGAGCTGAACTCCACCAAGAGCCTGGGACCGGTGCTGGCCATCGGCGTCGGGGTCGCACTGCTGGCTATGCTGACTCTGCTGCCCGCTCTGCTGGTGATCTTCGGCCGCTGGATTTTCTGGCCGGTGAAACCCGCCTTTGGCTCGGCAGAGCCCACGGCCAAGGGCATCTGGGCGAGTGTCGGCCGCCGTATCGCCGTCCGGCCACGGACGGTCTGGATAAGTACCGCGGTGGTGCTCGGTGTGATGGCGCTGGGTCTGACCGGCCTGAAGGCCAGTGGCCTGACCAGCGCCGAGGCCTTCGTCGGGCACCATCCGGACTCGGTGGCCGGGCAGACGGTCATCGACCAGAACTTCCCGGGCGGCACCGGCCAGCCGGTGGTCGTGGTCGGTAACGAGCCGCAGGCGGCTCAGCTGCTGACGGCGCTCCGGGCCACACCCGGGATCACCGGCGTGACGCCGCCTGTGATGAGGGCTGGCCACGCCTGGCTGCAGGGCACCCTTACCTCGGCGCCGGACAGCCCTGCGGCGTTCCACACGATCGGCCTGGTCCGGATCGCCGTGCACGCCGTTCCCGGCGCGCAGGCGATGGTCGGCGGCAACACGGCGGTCACCCGGGACATCGCCGCCGCTGCGGACCACGACCGCGACATGATCATCCCCATCATCTTGGTGCTGGTGTTCCTGATCCTGGGGCTGCTGCTGCGCGCGGTAATTGCACCGATCATGCTGATCGCCACCGTGGTGCTGTCGTACTCCGCGGCGCTGGGCGTAAGCGCGCTGTTCTTCAACAACGTGTTCCACTTCGGCAACGCGGATAACTCGTTCCCGCTGTTCGTCTTTGTCTTCCTCGTCGCCCTGGGCATCGACTACAACATCTTCCTGATGACCCGGGTGCGGGAGGAAACTGGCCAGCATGACCCCCGGCAAGGCGCGCTGACCGGGCTGGCGGCGACCGGCGGGGTCATCACCTCGGCGGGCGCGGTACTGGCTGGCACGTTCGCCGCGCTGGGCACGCTGCCAGTCACCTTCTTGGCCGAGCTTGGCTTCGCCGTGGCCTTCGGCGTGCTGCTCGACACCATCGTGGTCAGGTCCGTGCTGGTCACCGCGCTCAACCTGGACCTCGGCCGCTGGATCTGGTGGCCCAGCAAGCTCTGCCGCCAGCCACACCCGCAAACAGAAATCCTCAACGGACGGGCAGCCGCCATCCGGTGAACCTGCCGCAGCCAGAGTTGGAGTTAGCCATGACCAAAGCGGAATCGATTCCGGACAGCCAAACTACGTCGCCTGACAACAGGCCGGGCACAGGAGGACAGATGCCAGCTACTGACAGAACACCGGTGCAATCTCAGCCGGGCGCGGTGACGATCGAGGGGGGCCTGGACGCTCTGCGCCGGGCGGCCGCCGCGACTGGCGAGCTGCTGGCGTCGATCAGCGACTCCGACGCCGATGTCCCCGTGCCGGGCCTGGCCTGGACCGTTGCGGAGACCGCCGCCCACCTGGTCGCCTTGCTGCGCCAATCCGCGGCCTTCGCCAGCGGTGCCCGGGATGGCGCTGCCGAACGTGCCGCTCTGCCTGCGTCCGTGGGCATTGGCGAGCGAATGGCGCTCGCCAATGCCCGCGAGCTTGACCGCCTCGGCGAGCGGCGGATTCCGGTACTGCGCCAGTTGCTGGAAAGCTCCGTGGACGAGTACGCGGCCGCGATCGCCGGGCACCGCGACGGCGGCGCTGTCGAAACGGCGTTCGGCCCAGAAGATCCTGAGGTCATGACCGCGGCGCTCGTCGCAGAGCAGCTGGTGCACGGCTTCGACCTGGCCCGCGCCGTCGGCCGGCGCTGGACGATCGACCCCGACGCGGCCCGGCTGGCGCTCACCGGGCTGGCCCCCCTCCTGCCGTACATGGTGGACGCCGAGGCCATCCGCGAGGTCCGCGCACGCATCGAGGTGCGGATCGCCGGCGCCCCGCCTTTCACACTGGTACTCGATTACGGCAGGGCCGCGGTCGTGCCGGCCGACGGGCACTGCGACTGCTGGATACAGGCCCAGCCCGTCCCCTACCTGCTCACCGGATACGGCCGGGTCAACCGGTGGCTCCCGTTGCTCCGGCGCCAGATACGAGCCGGCGGCCGGCGCCCCTGGATCGCAGCGCGGCTGGCCAGTTACCTGACCAGCGTCTAATCTTCGGTGTGTGCGGGGGCCAGGTGCGAGACCGCCTGCGACGTGTGCAGATAGCCGTACACCATCCACGGCTGGCACCTGGGCCCCGGATCGCCCACCCTGGAAAGGGCCGAAGAGTTAAGCAACGGAGACCGCAACATACTGCATGATATTTCCTGAAAAATATTGCTTGTTTTGGATTGCATATATAGTTTCAAATGAAGGCTCCGTGATCGGCCCGCCGGCGGCGACCCGCTAACCCGGGGTCCGCAACGGATGGCCCTCATGACCAGCCGGAACGGCGCCCCAGGGTCCCTGATGCGCAGCAGGAAAGGCTCCGTGGCGCCTGGGTCTGCCCGCAGCCGCCGGCTGCTCCCGCCTGGGCGTGACCTGGTCTAGGTGATCGTGGCTCTCGTCTTGGCCATTAGCGAGGCGCAGGCGTCCTGGGCCGACGCCCGTGGGCTTACAGGACACACGACGAAGAATCAAGGCCCCTTGGAGGCGTTCGTGCCCGCGAACCTGGGACCCGAGACGACAGCCGCTGGGGGCGACGAGGGATCGCCGGGCAAGACCGCGAGGGGTCACCGGGTGTTCTCCCCCGTCCGGTTCTTGTGGTTCGTGATCGTCCTTGCGGCTCTCGTCCTCGCCGCCGTGGTGATCGCCCTAGAGCTGGGGGCCATCGTGCCGGACCTCGGCTTGTTCAGCACCATTGGCTCCTTCGTCATACCGATCCTGGCTCCCGTGCTGGTCGTAGCGGCGCTGCCGGCCATCGGCCTGGGACTGTGGAGAAGGCAGCGGAGTCCGCGGTGCACCTCTACCACGGCGGTCGCGGCAGGTACCGCCGCTTCGGTAACGGGCATCGTCATCATCGCGATCATGATGTCCGCGGTCAGCGCGGCCGGCGGCTCGGTCAACATCTTCCGCGCGCTCGCGCCCTCCTCGGTCGCGGCAGCCAGCCCCAGCGCCAACACCGTTTACCACACGGTGGACGGCCAGACGCTATCGGTCGCGATCTACCGGCCTTCCGGGCCGCAGCGCCTGTGGCCGACCTTGTTCTACATCCACGGCGGCGGCTGGAACGGGGGCAGCAATGACACCGCCAGGACCGATTACCGGTGGTACGCCAACCACGGCTGGCTCGTCATCAGCACGCAGTACCGGCTGGCCACGGCAACGGACCACACCTGGAACCAGGCGCCCGGCGACGTCGCCTGCGCCCTGGCCTGGACCGCCACGAACGCCACCCGGCTCGGGGCCGACCTGCACCGCCTGGTGCTGGCGGGAGACTCGGCAGGCGGCAACCTGGCGATCAACCTCGGATACAGCGCCGCCACCGGGACAGCCCGCTCGAACTGCGGCGGCACCGTCCCGGTCCCAGCAGCCGTGATCGCCACGTATCCCGCGGTCAACCCGGTCAGCGTCTACAACGACAACTTCATCCTCGGCTCATTCAGCGTCGGCCATGCGGTCACCGAGTACACCGGCGGCACTCCACAGCAGTATCCAGGCCGCTACAAGGCGATCTCCTCCTCGACCTACATCACGGACAAGGCCCCGCAGACCCTGATCATCGAGCCCGAACATGACTCACTTGTCCCACCCGGCGGAGTGTACGCATTCGTCGGTCTGGCCCGCGCGGCTGGCGTGGACATCACGCTGGCGGCGATTCCCTTCGCAAACCACACCTTTGATTTCTACGCAGCTGGCACGATCGGCAACCAGGGCCGCCTCACCATCACCGAGGACTACCTGGCACATCGCATCGTGAGGTGACGGCAGGAGTGAGACGCGCCGTTGCCTGGCTAAGGTCCTGCGGCTCTCATGCGGCAGCGCAGGCCCTACGCCCCGGCGGAACCGTCGATCCGCTCTCTGAGCAGGTCCGCGTGCCCGTTATGCCGGGCATACTCCTCGATTATGTGGACCATGATCCACCGCAGCGTGAACGGCCCGGTCGAGCTGTCGCGCTTTCCCCTGGTCTCCATGTCTAGGCTGGGCGCGGCAGCAACGATCTCCCGTGCCCGCTGGCGCTCGTCGCGCCAGGCATCGAACGCCTCAATGACGTCTGCGGTATCGACGTCATCGAAGTCGCCGTCCCAGTTGTCCTCGCTGCAGTAGCGCGGCGGCGCGTCCTGGAAACCCGCCCCGCGCCGGAACCAGCCCCGCTCCACCTCGGCCATGTGCCGGACCAAGCCGAGCAG
>JBAPYC010001134.1:0-3610 GCA_049284535.1 Streptosporangiaceae bacterium | reverse complement strand
GATCGGGGCGGTGTTCGCCGAGCCGTTCCTGGGCGCGGGCGGGGTGCGCCGGCCGCGCCCGGGTTCCTGGCCGCGGTGGCCGGCCTGGCCCGGGCGCACGGCACCCTGTTCGTGCTCGATGAGATCCAGGGGCTGCGCAACGGGCCCGGTGGTGAGCAGGGCCGGCTCGGGCTCGACCCCGACCTGACCCTGCTGGGCAAGATCATCGGCGGCGGATTCCCGGTCGGGGCGGTGGGCGGCCGCGCCGACCTGCTCGAGCTCACCGTGGCGGCCCTGACCCCCGGCCACGTGACACACGCCGGCACCTTCAACGGCCACCTGGCCGCGGCGGTGGCCGGGGCCGTGACGCTGCGGCACCTGGACGCGGCCGCTATCTCCCGGCTGAACGAGGGGGCCACCGCCCTCGCCGGGCAGATCCTGGCGGCCGGCGTGCCGGCCGAGGTCACCCGGGCCGGCTCCATCATGAACGTTCATCTGGCCGGGGACCGCCAGCCGGGCAGCCTGCACCTGGCCCTGCTGCTCGAAGGCGTCTACACCACCCCGCGCGGGATGATCAACTTGTCGACCGCGCTGAGCCCAGGTGACCTGGACACGGTCGCGGCCGCCTACCGCCGGGCGTTCGCCGCCGTGGCCGGGAACTGAGCACCCCTGCGCGACGGGATCGCGCGGCTCAGACGGTACCGCGGAACTTGGGTCGGCTGGGCCTGAGATCCATGGCCTGGGCGGGATCGCTGGCGCGAACCACGCCCGCCTGGAGCCGACCGAGGACCATGCCCCACGCCCCATTCATGAACTCGGCCTGGGCGGCCGTCTCCACCATCTGGTGCACCTCAACGTGCGCGCCACCACCTTCGGCGGGACGGATCCGCAGGTAGCCGGTCAACTCGCCGCCAGGGACGGGGATGTTGCCGTCCTCGAAATCCCAGCGCATCACGATGAGTTCCGGCGGGCAGGCGATCTCGTACCGACCGCGCACGCTGGTCCCCCACTCCAGCGTGCAGGCGAAACGTCCGTCCTCGATGGTGACGGGGACGCCCAGCCAGCGCGAGTAGACGGTGGCGTCGGTGAAGGCGCGGAAGGTCAGTTCCGGGCTGGTGTCCACATCCGTGCTAGCCACCACCGCCGGGACGGTGCGGACGCGGCAGGCGGCCCGTTCGGGCGCGTCGTCGGCGTTGACCCACTTATCCGGGCTGTCCAGGGCGCCGTCCAGGCCGCGCAGCGCGTCCCGGCGGGCGCGATAGCGGCGCGACGTGCCCACGGCTGTGCTCTCGGCCAGGCCGGCCTCACGCAGCACGGCGAGGTGCTGGGAAATGGTGGGCTTCGTCACCGGGAACGCGTCGGCGATCTCCCCGGCGGACAGCTCCCGGTCCCAGATCAGGCCAAGGATCTCCCGCCGGACCGGCGAGGTCAGCGCCGCCAGCACCTTCTGGATGTCCCGCACCTTGCCTCCCGCCGACCTCCACTATACGATGACGGCTTATTCGGTCATTAACTAATTTAGCGACAGCCGAAATTAGAGTCAGAGCGGGATGGGGATGACGCCCGCCGAGGGGAGGAACGGTGGACATCTGGCCGACGATCCACGCCGAGCGCAAGGCGCTCGCGACTGACCTGGCATCGCTGAATGCCGATGACTGGGCCAAGCCCTCGCTGTGCGGCGACTGGACCGTGCGCGACGTGCTGGCCCACATGACCTCGGCGGCCTCGATGACGCCGCCGGTATTCTTCGCCAAGATGCTGGCCTCGGGGTTCAGCTTCGACAAGGTGCAGGAGAAAGGCATCGCCACGCACCAGGGCGGATCGCCGGCTGACACGCTGACCGGCTTTGAGACCGTGCTGACCTCGGTCCGGCACCCGCCGGGCCCGTCCGCGACCTGGCTGGGCGAGACCATCGTGCACGGCGAGGACATCCGCCGCCCGCTGAGCATCACCCACGCCTACCCGACCGAGGCAGTGGTACAGGTCGCGGACTTCTTCTCAGGCTCGAACCTGCTCATCGGATCCAAGCGACGCATCGACGGCCTGGCGCTGCGCGCAACCGACGCGCAGTGGTCACACGGCACCGGCCCGGAGGTGTCGGGTCCGGTCCTGTCCCTGGTTCTGGCCATGACCGGCCGCAAGACCGCCGTCGATGACCTGTCCGGCGACGGCGTCGCCATCCTGGGCTCGCGCCCCTAGCCGGCGGACGGCTCAGGGGCGCGGGTGGTCCGGGTCGAGCGGGACCGACTGGGCATCGATCACCTGGAGCGAGGTCGCCTCGGTGGGCGTTACCCCGTTCACCCCCCAGTCGGTCAGCACGCGCAGCCGGTTGCCCGCCATGGCGGTGAGATGGTACCCACGGGTCACGACGTTGGCCGGCAGCCCGGACAGCGGGATCTTCAGCGGGTTGGCCGCGCCCGCCACGCCCCCGAGGTCGACCAGGAAGCCCAGGTCGTGGTGCTTGTAGGGGGCGGCCTGGCCGATCCCGAGGGAGGCGGCGACGTTCCGGGCGACCTGCTTGCCCTGCCGCTGGGCATGCTGGGCGGTCATCCCGCAGACCTCGCCGGGGCGGGTCAGGTCGGGCACGGCCGCGCAGTCGCCGCAGGCGTAGATGCCGTCGGCGCCGGGCACCTTCATGAACTCATCGACCACCAGCCGCCCCCGGTTGGTCTCCAGGTCCAGGCCGCCGACCAGCGGCTTGGCCCGGACCCCGACGCACCAGATGAGCGAGCGGGTCGGCACCTTCTCACCGGTGGACAGCTCGACGTGATCCCCCAGCGCCTTGGTGACCGACTGGCCGGTCCGGACCTCGACCCCGCGCCGCCGCAGCACCCGGTCGGCGGTCTTCGACAGCCGCGGGTCCAGCTCGGGCAGCAGCCGCGGCGCGGTATCCAGCAGCATCCAGCGGATCGGCTGGCCGGTCAGGCCCGGAATCTTCTTCGCCAGCCGCTCGGTCATCAGCTGCCCCTGGGCCGTGACCTCGGTGCCGGTGTAGCCCGCGCCGACCACGACGAAGGTGCAGCGGGCCTGGCGCTCGGCCGGGTCGGTGGCCACCTCGGCCATTTCCAGCTGCCGGGTGATGTGATCGCGCAGGTAGAGGGCCTCGGCGAGGCTGCGGAACCCGTGGGCGTAGTCGGCCAGGCCGGGGATCGGCAGCAGCTTGTTGACGCTGCCGGCCGTCAGGATGAGCCGGTCATAGCTGATCTGGCCCGAGGTTTCTTCCGGCCCGCTCCAGGTCACGGTCTTGGCGGCGGCGTCGACGTGGGTAGCCGTGCCGAGCACGAAGCGGATCTTGCGCGTCCGGCTGAGCAGGGAGACGCAGATGTGCCGCGGCTCCAGCAGCCCGCTGCCCACCTGAGGCATCAGCGGGAGATACAGGAAGTAGTCCGCGGAGTTGATGAGCACGATCTCGGCCGTATTGCCGGCGAGCCGGGACAGTGCTTGCGCGGCGTTGTAGCCGGCAAAACCGGCTCCGACGATCACGATGCGGCGCCGCTCCGGTGAGGTCGGCATCTCGGCTCACCTCCAGTGCTCGGGTATGGCCTGATCTCACTATGCCGGGTGCCCGGTCGCCACTGTCCGGAGGGGGGTCAGCTGCAGCCACCACGTCAGCCGGCTGATCCTGCTCAGC
>JBAPYC010001133.1:0-1637 GCA_049284535.1 Streptosporangiaceae bacterium | reverse complement strand
GCGCTGACCGGCATCGCCGGATCGCTGGGCCCGCTGGCCCGCCGCCGCTCACCGGGCCCAGTACCGCGCCGGGTGGCAGCCCTGCTCGCGCCCGCTCCGTCGGTACGCCCCCTGCTGATCGCCGCGGCCGCCGCAGTGGTGCTGGTGTCCGGGGTCGCTGCGCTGGACGCCGCCTACGACCTGCACGCGCTGGTCGAGCTCGCCCAAACCCCGGTGCTCCTGACTCACTCCTGAAGGCGACTCCCGGCCGGACGGTGAGGGCGCTACCGGTGGCGGACCCTCTTGCCAACTGGCAACATCGCGCACGTTGGTGCCTAGGTTGGGGTGAGGCTGCGGCGCGGAGGCGCCAGCGAGCCTCATGAGCTCGACCGCAAGCACGTCAAGCAGGGCGCCCTCGAGCGCCGGGACCTGCCCGGAGAGGTCATCGGTCACAGAGTCCCAGCGGACCGGCTGAAGGAGCCGCTGGAACTGGCCGCGGTCCGCGACGACTGTGCGGGCTTCGTCCAGCTGCCGTGGAACCTGCTCACTTCCGGTGTGGACCAGCCACTGCGATTAAGGCCGCCTTGACCGGCGTACAGCGCCCTCCGCATAATGCTTACCGCTATACCGCGTTGCGGTATAGCGGTAAGCGATATATGGTTGACGGCATAACCTCAGGGGCGCCGGCGGGCGCGCTGACAACAGGGAGCGCAACGTTGCGAGACAACTTGGGCCGCTGGGCCGATCCGCCGCTGCTGGTACTGGCCAGCCTGGCCGATGAGCCGAAGCACGGCTATGCCATCACTCAGGACGTCGCGGAGACCATGGGAGTCCGGCTCAGCGCCGGCACCCTCTACGCGGTCATCGCCCGCCTGGAGTCCCGCGGCCTGATCGAGGCGATGGAGTCCGAGGACCGTCGCCGGCCGTACCGGATCACGATGGCCGGGGCGCAGGCGCTGGCTCAGCAATCGGAGCGGATGAGCCGGGTGGCCTCGCTGGCCAGAGAGCGGCTGAGCACTCACCTGGGCTGGGCCGGAGCATGAAGGGCCCAGGCCCCGCACCAGGCGGCACCGTGCTCACCCGGGCCGTGCTGGCTCTCTACCCGCCTTCCTGGCGAGCCCGCTACGCCGACGAGGTCGGCGCCCTGCTCGACGAATCAGGCGGCGGCCCGGCTGCTGTGGCCAGCCTGGCCTGGCGCGCGGTACCGGCCTGGATCTGGCCTCCCCGGCAGCTGCACGACCCGTCAGCCCGGATGCGGGCCAGCGTGGTCACCACGCTCATGGCCTGGTCGATGCTGGCCGGCCTCGGGCTGGTCTTCGCCCAGCTCACGCAGCTTCAGGGGATCAGGGTGCCGGGCCATCCGGTCATCGGTTGGGCGTACGCGGTCTTTGATGGTGCTCTCGCCGTCTCGGCGCTGATCGCCGCGGCCGGCGGCCTGCCGCTCTGGCTGCTGATGTTCCGCCGGGCCCATCGTGAGCTACGGCGACGCGACTCGGCTTGCCTGCTGCTGCCCCTCCTCGCGCCCGCCGCCTACCTCCTGGGGCTGATCATCACCCTCGGGCTGACCCCGCACCCGCACGGTGTTGGCCCGTACTGGTTCCTGCTGATCGCCCTGGCCGGATTCGCCGCAGCCGCGATCGCCGCGGCCGGTCCCGGCC
>JBAPYC010001132.1:0-9368 GCA_049284535.1 Streptosporangiaceae bacterium | reverse complement strand
CTGCTGCCGCTGCTGCCGGTGCCTCGGGCCCGGCATCCGGGCCGTCCGGCGGCAACGGCGCCAGGGGCGCAAGCGACCCCAGAGGCGGGAACGGCGGATGGCATTCGGCCACCGCCCCGTCCGCGGCCGCGAACGTGACCATGGCGCCGTCCTCGTCGCGGGTCACGGGGCCGGCGCCGCCATGACGCCCGGCGAACGTGACGATCCAGGACACCAGGCGTTCTGGCGGAACTTCCACCCATCGGCCGCCGCCTGCGGCAGGATTCTTCATTACGCAGTGCCCTAACGTGTTTACTATCCGTACTATGAGTTGCCTGACCCCGGCGGCTGCTATCGGGCTCGCAGCGGGGTGACCTAGCCAGTCAAGGACAGGAACACACCTATGAACCCGAAGACTCCGACCTCCGCCATGTCCCAGGGCGGCACCTTCGTGCGGCCAGGAGCCATTGCCTGGGGCCTGGGGGAAGCCCGGGACCAGTCCAGCCCGGCCATCCCGGCGACATCGGCTGCCATTGAGCACGCGCTGACCGCCGCCGCCAAAGATCCCGACCGGGTTACCGACCTGCTCGATGAGCTTAGCCGGGGACGGCTCTGGCTTCCGCTGCCCGATGAGCGGCCTGTTACCGACGGGTCGGCGGTGATGCTCCCCACCGTCACTTATCTGAGCGCCGAGTTCGTCCCGGCGTTCACCTCGGTCCAGCGGATGGCCAGCTGGCTGGACCTGCCGTCCGGCGAGCCCATGCCGCATATCGTGGTCCCCGCGGCCGACCTGGCCCGGCAGATGCCGGCCGGCATCGGCATCGCGCTGAACCCGGGCGCCGGGGCCAGCGTGCCCATCTACCCGGAGGGTGTCGGCTACCTGGCCGCGACGCTGCTAGTGGCCGACGGTACCCAGGTCCGGGTCGGCCGTCCGCCCGCCGACCCGGTCACGCTGCTGACCGAGATCCGGTCCGCCCTGGACGCCATCCCCGAGGTGCGGCAGGCATCCCGGACCTGGCTATCGGTGGCCGGTGAAGGCGAGGGCCTGGTCATCTCGGTCACCTTGCACGATCCCGGCAGCGAGGCCGCGCACGAGGACGTCCTGGGCGCGATCGAGCAGGCCGTGCATGCCATTCCCGAGCAAGGTTTCCCCATCGATGTCACGTTCCCGGGCGAGCACGAGCCGGACCAGGTCGAGGGGTGGATCGAGGCGCACGCCGAGCCGTTCTACATCCGGTCCTAGCCATCCGCCCCTAGGGGCGGGAAGCGGGATTTAGATGTTGAAGCCGAGGGCGCGAAGCTGCTCGCGCCCGTCGTCGGTGATGCTCTCCGGACCCCACGGCGGCATCCACACCCAGTTGATGCGGAAGTCGGTCACCACGCCGTCCAGCGCCTCCCGGGCCTGGTCCTCGATCACGTCAGTGAGCGGGCAGGCCGCGCTGGTCAGCGTCATGTCGATGGTGGCGGCCTTGTCGGCATCCACATCGACGCCGTAGACCAGGCCCAGGTCCACCACATTGATCCCCAGCTCAGGGTCCACCACGTCGCGCAGCGCCTCGAGCACGTCTTCCTGCTCGGCGGTCAGCTCGGTGGGGAGCTCGGTGCCTGCGCCCGCTGGTACCGTGCCTTCCGGCACCGCGCCTTCCGGTGCCGGAACAGGCTGGTCCTGAGTGGTCGTGTTCTCTGTCATTGCGCTTCCTCCATGGCCCGCGCGGTGGCGTCTTTCCATGCCATCCAGCCGAGCAGGGCGCACTTGATTCTGGCCGGGTATTTGGACACGCCCGCGAACGCAACCGCGTCCTCGAGCACGTCCTCGTCGGGGTCCCCCTCGCCCCTGGACTGCATGAGCTCGAGGAACGCCTGGTTGATGGTCATCGCCTCGGCCACCGGCTTGCCGATGACGAGGTCGGTCATGACCGACGCGCTCGCCTGGCTGATCGAGCAGCCGAGGGTGTCGAACGACACGTCCTCGACCACCGGCTCGCCGTTGACGTCCTTCAGGCTCACCCGCAGCGTGACCTCGTCCCCGCAGACCGGGTTGACGTGATGCACTTCGGCATCGAAAGGATCCCGCAGGCCCTTGTGGTGGGGATTGCGATAGTGGTCCAGGATGATCTCCTGGTACATCGACTCGAGTTGCATCACATCACCTGCCAACACCAAATGCCCGCGTGGTCATCCCGGCTGCTCCCCTACCGGCTCACGCCGAAGAAACGCTGCGTATAACGGATGCCGTCGGCCAGGGCGTCGACCTCGTCGTGGGTGTTGTACACGTAGAAGGTGGCCCGGGTGCTGGCCTGGACCCCCAGGGCCCGGTGCAGCGGCGCTGCGCAGTGGTGACCGGTCCGGACCGCGATGCCGAGCTCGTCCAGGACCTGGCCGACGTCGTGCGGGTGCACCCCGTCGACCTCGAACGCGACGGCCCCGCCGCGGGCCTTGGTGGTATCGGGGCCCAGGATCCGCACGCCGCCGATCTCGCGGAGCGCGTCGAGCGCGTGCGCGGTCAGCGACTCCTCGTGCGCGGCGACGTTGTCCATGCCGAGCGCGGACAGGTAGTCGATCGCGGCGGCAAGACCGGCCGCCTCCGGGGCCGGCGGCACGCCCGGCTCGAACCGGGCCGGCGGCGGCTGGAACGTCGAGCCTTCCATCCGCACGACCTCGATCATGTCCCCGCCGGCCAGGAACGGCGGCAGCGCCTCGAGCCGGTCCCGCTTGCCGTACAGCACGCCGAGCCCGAGCGGGCCGAGCATCTTATGCCCGGAGAAGGCCAGGAAATCGACGTCCAGGGCCCTGACGTCGACCGGATGATGCGGCACCAGCTGCGCACCGTCGGCGAGCACTGGCACGCCGGCCTCGTGGGCCAGCCTGGTGATCTCCGCGACCGGGGGGATCACACCGGTGACGTTCGACTGCCCGGTCAGGGCGAGGATCTTCGTCCGCTCGGTGATCAGCGCGGTGTCCACGTCGAGCAGCCCGTCAGGCAGCACCTTGAACCAGCGCAGCGTCGCGCCGGTGCGCTGCGCGAGCTGTTGCCACGGCACCAGGTTGGCGTGGTGCTCCATCTCGGTGATGAGGATCTCATCGCCCGGCCCGACCGACGAGGTGAGCGTGTAGGCGACGAGGTTGATCGACTCGGTCGCGTTCTTGGTGAACACGATCTCGCCCGGGTCAGCGCCGAGGAACGCGGCCACCTTCGCCCGCGCGCCCTCATAGATCTCGGTGCCCTCCTCGCTGAGCAGGTGCGCACCACGGTGCGCGGCGCCGTTATGCCGCTCGTAGAACTCACGCTCGGCGTCGAGCACCTGAACCGGCTTCTGCGAGGTGGCGCCCGAGTCCAGGTAGATCAGCGGCTTGTCGTTGCGCACCGTGCGGGCCAGCGCGGGAAAGTCAGCCCGGACCGCCTCAACGTCGAGGTGAGGAGGAGACTCGCTCATGCCGGCACCCCGACGTACTTCTCGTAGCCCTCGTTCTCGAGCAGCTCGGCCAGCTCGGGGCCGCCCTCCTCGACGATCCGCCCGGCCACGAACACGTGCACGAAGTCCGGCTTCACGTAGCGCAGGATCCGGGTGTAGTGCGTGATCAGCAGCACCCCGTGCCCGGGCTTCTCGCGGAACCGGTTGACGCCCTCGGAGACCACCTTGAGCGCGTCGATGTCCAGGCCCGAGTCGGTCTCGTCCAGGATCGCCATCTTCGGGTTGAGCAGCTCGAGCTGCAGGATCTCGTGCCGCTTCTTCTCACCGCCAGAGAAGCCCTCGTTCAGGTTGCGCTCGGCGAAGACCGGGTCGATGGACAGCGCGGCCATGGCGGCCCGCAGCTCCTTGACGAAGTCACGCAGCTTGGGCGCCTCGCCCCGGACCGCAGTGACCGCGGTGCGCAGGAAGTTCGATACGGTCACGCCGGGCACCTCGACCGGGTACTGCATGGCCAGGAACAGCCCGGCCCGGGCCCGGTTGTCCACCGTCATGGCCAGCACGTCCTCGCCGTCCAGGGTCACGCTGCCCTTGGTGACCAGGTACTTGGGATGGCCGGCGATCGCGTAGGCCAGGGTGGACTTGCCGGAGCCGTTCGGGCCCATGATCGCGTGCGTCTCGCCGTCCCGGACGGTCAGGTCCACGCCGCGCAGGATCTCCCGGTGTACGCCCGGGCTCTCCTCGACGCTGACGTGGAGATCGCGGATCTCGAGGGTGGACACTATGACTCCTTGTTATTGGTAAGCGCGACGTAGACGTCGTCGCCTTCGATCTTGACGGGATAGACGGGCACCGGCTCGGTGGCCGGCAGCCCGGTGGGCTGACCGGTCCGCAGGTCGAAGCAGGACCCGTGCAGCCAGCACTCGACCGTGCGGTCGTAGACGTCCCCTTCGGACAGCGGCACCTCGGCGTGCGAGCACACGTCGCGCAGGGCATAGACCTCCCCGCCGGCCCGGGCCACGGCGACCGGCTCGCCGTCGACCTCGATGCCGATCACGCCCTCCTCCGGCACCTCCGACAGGGCGCACGCCCGGGTGAACACGTGCGTCTCGGTCATGCCAGCGACCTCGTCAGCTCGGCCTCGATGGCCTCGCCGATCCGTTCCCGCAGCTCGGGCACCTCGATGGTGTCGATGAGCTGGCCGAAGAACCCCTGGATGACGAGCTTGCGGGCCTCGGCGAAGGGGATGCCCCGGGCCATCAGGTAGAACAGGTGGTGGTCCTCGAGCCGCCCGCTGGCGCTGGCGTGCCCGGCCCCGACGATCTCACCGGTGAGGATCTCCAGGTTCGGCACCGAGTCCACCCGGGTGCCGTCGGTCAGCACCAGGTTCCGGTTGTACTCATAGGTGTCCGTGCCGGCGGCCTCGGGCCGGATCAGCACGTCACCGATCCAGACCGCGTGCGCGTCCTGGCCCTGCAGCGCACCCTTGTAGGTGACGCGGCTGCGGCAGTTCGGCACGTCGTGGTCGACGAACAGCCGGTGCTCCAGGTGCTGGCCCGCATCGGCAAAGTACAGCCCGGTCAGGTCGGCGTCACCGCCCGGCCCGTCGTAGTGGATCTCGACGCCGAGCCGGACCGCGGACCCGCCGAGGCTGACCGCCGTGTGCCGGAACCTGGCGTCCCGGCCGAGCGTGGAGTAGTGCTGCGACAGGTGCACCGTGTCGTCGTCCCAGTCCTGCAGGCTGATCACGGTCAGCGAGGCGCTGTCGCCCACGACGAACTCGACGTTGTCCGCGTAGGTGGCGCTGCCCCGGTAGTCCAGGACCACCGTGGCCCGGGAGAACGGCTCGGCCTGCACCAGCAGGTGGCCGAACGCGCTGCCCTCAGCGTCCGCGCCGGTCACGGTGACGACCGTCGGGCGGGAGGCTTCGGCCTCGGCCGGGACCGTGATCACCGTCGCCTCGCCGAATGACGCATAGGCGCGGGCGCTGACCCGGTCGGCCGGGATGAAGCTGCGGCCGAGCACGCTGGCGCCCCGTTCGGCTGTCGTGATCTTGACCTCGGGGGCCGGATCGACTTCCACGGTCACCTTCGCCGTGGCCTCGCCGGTCTCGCTGTGCAGCCCGCGGAGCCGGCGCAGCGGGGTGAACCGCCACTCCTCCTCGCGGCCGTTGGGGACGCCGAAGTCGGCCAGGTCAAACGACCGGCGCTCGTGCAGCCTTGTGACGGGGGCGGTTTCAATTGCCCCCTGTAGTCCAGCCGACATCAGCCGACCGCCCCCTCCATCTGCAGCTCGATCAGCCGGTTCAGCTCGAGCGCGTATTCCATCGGCAGCTCGCGGGCGATCGGCTCGACGAACCCGCGGACGATGGTGGCCATCGCCTCGTCTTCGGTCATGCCCCGGCTCATCAGGTAGAACAGCTGGTCCTCGGAAACCTTGGACACGGTGGCCTCGTGGGCCATCTCCACGTCATCCTCGCGGACGTCCACGTACGGGTAGGTGTCACTGCGGCTCACCGTGTCCACCAGCAGCGCGTCGCACTTGACGTTGGACTTGGAGTGCTCGGCGCCTTCCTGCACGTTGATCAGGCCACGGTAGGAGGTCCGGCCGCCGGCCCTGGCCACCGACTTGGACACGATGGTGGAGGACGTGTTCGGCGCGCAATGCACCATCTTGGCCCCGGCGTCCTGGTGCTGGCCGGCGCCCGCGAACGCGACCGACAGCGTCTCGCCCCGGGCGTGCTCGCCCATCAGGTAGATGGCCGGGTACTTCATCGTGACCTTAGAGCCGATGTTGCCGTCGACCCACTCCATGGTCGCGCCCTGCTGGGCCACGGCGCGCTTGGTCACCAGGTTGTACACGTTGGCCGACCAGTTCTGGATCGTGGTGTACCGGCAGCGGGCGTCCTTCTTGACGATGATCTCGACCACCGCGGAGTGCAGCGAGTCCGACTTGTAGATCGGCGCGGTGCAGCCTTCCACGTAATGGACGTAGGCACCCTCGTCCACGATGATCAGGGTGCGCTCGAACTGGCCCATGTTCTCGGTGTTGATCCGGAAGTAGGCCTGCAGCGGGATCTCCACGTGCACGCCCTTCGGCACGTAGATAAAGCTGCCGCCGGACCACACCGCGGTGTTCAGCGCGGCGAACTTGTTGTCGCCCGGCGGGATAACCGTGCCGAAGTACTCGCGGAACAGATCCGGGTGCTCCTTCAGCGCGGTGTCCGTGTCGAGGAAGATCACGCCCTTTTCCTCAAGGTCCTCGCGGATCTTGTGGTACACGACCTCGGACTCGTACTGGGCGGCCACGCCGGCGATCAGCCGCTGCTTCTCCGCCTCGGGGATGCCGAGCCTGTCATAGGTGCTCTTGATGTCGGCGGGCAGCTCGTCCCAGCTCGCGGCCTGCTTCTCGGTGGAGCGGACGAAGTACTTGATGTTGTCGAAGTCGATGCCCGACAGGTCGGCGCCCCAGGTGGGCAGCGGCTTGCGGCCGTAGGACTTCAGCCCCTTGAGCCGGATGTCGAGCATCCACTCGGGCTCGTCCTTCCGTGCCGAGATGTCGCGGACCACCTCTTCGGACAGGCCGCGGCGCGCGGACGCACCCGCCACGTCCGAGTCGGCCCAGCCGAACTTATACGTGCCCAGCCCTTCGAGCTGGTCTTGCGTGGTGGTCGTCATGTCAAGAGCCCTCCGGACTCCGTAGTGATATCGAAGGTGGCGGGATCATCGTTGGCCCGCCCGCTGAAAACTCCCTGTCGTACAACTGTTTCCGGGGCCTCAGGCTTCCCGGCGGCGTGTGTGCTACACGTGACGTGCGTGGTGCATATGCCGTCGCCGTGGGCGATCGTAGCGAGCCGCTGCACGGGGGTGCCGAGCAGCCTGGAGAACGCCTCGGTTTCCGCCTCGCACAGCTCAGGGAACTCGGCCGCTACGTGGGCGACCGGGCAGTGGTGCTGGCAGAGCTGCTCGCCGCCTCCCGCCGGCCCGATCGCGGGCGCGGGACCTGCGGAGGCGGCGTAGCCGTCGGCGGACAGGGCCTCGGCGAGCGCCTCGACCCGGCTGGCCAGGTTCCCCTTGGCCACCGCCGGCGCGTACCGGCGCTCCAGGTCAGACAGCTGGCTGCGGGCGAACTCGGCCACCGCCCCGGGACCGGCCGTCTCGGCCAGGAAGCGAAGTGCGCTGCTGGCCAGGTCGTCATAGGCGTGCTCGAAGGCACTCCGGCCCGCGTCGGTGATGACGAAGACCTTGGCCGGCCGGCCGCGTCCCCGGTTCCCGTAGGTCCGGGCGGTCCTGGTCTCGATCAGCCCCTCGGCCAGCAGGTTGTCGAGGTGACGCCGGATAGCGGCAGGAGTCAGCCCGAGCCGGCCGCCGAGCGTGGCGGCGGTGGACGGCCCGAGCTCCAGGATGAGCCGCGCAACCTGGGCCCGCGTGGGCCCTTCGGCTGCTCCGACGTTTTTCACAACACCATTGTGCCGTAAATCCAGGCGACTCCGCAAACTTTTCACAACACCTACGTGACGTAAATCACGCGAGGGCTCCGGGGGCGGATTCCCGCAGGCGCAGCACGCGTTCGGCGTTGCCGCCGGCGATCTTGGCCTTGTCGGCGGGGCTGACCGGCAAGGTGTCGAGCAGGGCGCGGCCCGCGGCGTTGGAGCCGAACGGGTAGTCCACGCTGAACAGCACCCGGTCCACGCCGATGACCTGCAGCGTGCACATGACCGGCGGGATGCTGAACATGCCGCTGGTGGTGACCCAGATGTTGCGGCTGAAGTACTCCGACGGCCTGAGCTCGATGCTGTCCAGCCGGAGCATGGCGTCGATCCGGGCCAGCATGAAGGGCAGCATCTCGCCGCAGTGCCCGATGATCAGCCGCAGCCGCGGGTACCGGTCGAACACGCCGGTCGCGATCATCCGGAGCACGTGCAGGCCGGCCTCGGCGTGCCAGCCCCAGGCGCCGGTGGCCAGCCGGCCCGCGACGGCCGCTGGCAGCCCGTGGTAGAGCACCTCGTGCAGGGCCGCCGAGGGCGGCGCCGGGTGCAGGTAGAGCGGCACGTCGAGGCGCTCGAACTGCTCGAGCAGCGGCGCGAACCTGGGCTCGTCGAGGAACACCCCGTTGGAGCCCAGGGTGCTGTTGACCAGCGCGCCGACGAGACCTAGCTCGCCGGTGGCCCGTTCCAGCTCGTCGGCCGCGGCCTGCGGATCAGCCGTGGGCAAGGTGGCGAAGGCGGCGAACCGGTCCGGGTGCGCCCGCACCGCGGCGGCCAGCCGGTCGTTGGCCTCGCGGGCGCGGGCCAGCCCTTCCGTTCCCCCGAGCGCCTGCGCGGCCGGCGCGGCGTGCGAGATGACCTGCAGGTCGATGCCGCTGGCGTCCATGTCGGCCAGACGTGCCTGACCGAGGTCGCGAAGCTGGTCGTCCACCCGCTGGCCCCACGTGGCCAGCGGGCCGGTGCCGGCAGGCGCGGCGAGTTCGGCCGTCCAGAAGTGCTCCTCGAGGGCAATCGTCCGCACCTCAGCATTGTCTCAATGCCGCGCTGCTGGCCGGCCGCCGGCGCCGGCCGGGCTAGACGGCGATCCCGACGGTGATCCCGTCGACGCCGCTGGGGTGGCCGGCGGGACCGAGGACCAGGGCGTCGGCCCGGGCGGCGATCCGGAGCGGTTCGGCGATCTGATCGAGCAGTGACCGGGCGGCGTCGTCGTGCGCCTGCACGGTCAGCTTGCTCAGCCGGGCCGAGTTGCCGAGCCGCAGGCCGCTGCGCAGCGCCCGGGTGGCGTCCAGGATCACGGTGAGCTGGTCGACGGCCTCCACCGCGGGCCGGTCACCGCGCCACCGCTCGTCCGGCTCCGGCCAGCGGGTCAGGTGCAGCGAAATGGTGCCCTCGTGCGTTCGGTAGAACTGCTGGTACATCCGTTCGGTCACGAACGGCGCGAACGGCGCGAACAGACCGAGCAGGACCCGGAACGACTCCCACAGGGTCCACCG
>JBAPYC010001131.1:0-1501 GCA_049284535.1 Streptosporangiaceae bacterium | reverse complement strand
GGAGAGCACGTGGTGCTGGTGGACCGGCCCAGGTCACGCTATCCGTACTCGGCCGACGGCCGGATCGCCGTCCCGGCCGGGGCAGACTGGCTGGATCCGCTGCTCGGCCTGAGCTTCACCGCGGCCGTGACGACGACGATCGGGCTGGCGACGGGCGTGCTGCTGCTCCCCGAGCACAACCCGGTGGTGACCGCCAAGCAGGCCGCGACCCTGGACGTGCTGTCCGGGGGCCGGCTCACCCTGGGTGTCGGCATCGGCTGGTCAGCCGAGGAGTTTGCCGCCCTCGGCATCCCGTTCGCCGGCCGCGGCCGGCGAACGGCGGAGTACATCGCGGCCATGCGCACGCTCTGGGCCGATGACGTCGCCTCGTTCGCAGGCGAGTTCACCAGGTTCGAATCGGTGCGGGTCAACCCCAAGCCGGTGCGCGGCCGGCGCATTCCGGTGGTGATCGGCGGCAACGGCGATGCGGCCCTCGGCCGGGTGGCGGCCTTCGGGGACGGCTGGTACGGCTTCAACCTGCCCGCCGCGGCGGTCGCCGGGCGGATCGCGGAACTGGCCAGCCAGTGCGAGCGGCACGGCCGCAGACTGAGCGACCTGACCGTGGCCGTGGCGCTGGCCGACGGCAGCCCCGGCATGCTGCCCGATCTCGCCGGGACCGGCGTGGACGAGTTCGTCGTGGTGGCGGCGCCACCCGCCGATCCGGCCGCCGCCGGCACCTGGGTGCAGGAGCTGGCCGCCCAGTGGGGCGTCACACCGGGGCGATAGCGGCTGCCTTACGCACGGCGGTAGCGGATGACGGCGATGGGCACGAAGGCGACCAGATCGCCGCCCAGGCGGCCGAATCCTTCCAGGCCGCCCGCTTCTGACTGGGTGTCCTGCGGCTCGTCAGGCTGACGAAAGAGCGCGTGAGGCCAGCGCCCGCCGGACGGTGTCCTGCTGGTCGCGGAGCATCCGGGCCAGGGCGGGGTCACGGGGCGCGGCGGCCAGGAACTCCCCGATCATGGCCAGCAGTTCCGGTGAGGCGGCCGGGCAGGGGAACAGCAGCGCGCCGAGCTGGACCCGCCGGTGACCGCTGCTGGCCGCCCAGATGTCCTCGATTTCGGCCAGATAGCGGCCGGCATAGGCGGCCAGCAGGTCGCCGTGCTCGGGCTGGGCGAACCCCCGGGCCACCGCGGACAACGTCTCCGGGCCGGCTTGGCCGCCGGTGAGCAGCTGCCAGGCCGCCGGCCTCTGATGTAGGGTCTCACCGCGCGTGGCCTATCGATCTTGCGTGACCTGGGCTTTCTCGGTTGTCGCACGGCGATGTCACCAAGATCAGTCTCAAGACTCCTGGCATTTCCTAGCGCAGGTGATGTTGAGCTAGGATTCGCCCGGGGCAACCCGGTCGGCCCGTCGCGGGCGCCGACCAGTCGCAGGCCATCTGCCAATCAGCGTCGTCTGAACGTCGGCGAGCCGCTGGCGCCGCAGGAGGTATTGCGCCCGCGAGGCGTACCAGACCGAC
>JBAPYC010001130.1:0-3583 GCA_049284535.1 Streptosporangiaceae bacterium | reverse complement strand
AGCCTGGCCAGGTCAGCTAGGGTCACGCCGGGCCGGATGTGCTCGTCGGTGCCGACGACGGTCGTGGTGCCCTTACGGCCGGGGACCTGGACCGGCGTGATCTGCTCGGTGAAGTATCCCGCCGCGGCCGCGGCGGCCGCCCGCCGGTGACTCTCGGCGGCCAGTGCATCCTGGTCTTCCCGGGAGACGTGGTAATCCTCCGCCACGTTCTCCGCGGTGATAGCCATGTGACAGCCGTCGAACGGGTCGGTCAGCGCGCCGGCCATTGCGTCGATGACGGTGCCGTCTCCCATCCGCTGGCCCCAGCGCATGCCGGGCAGCCAGTACTGCGCGCGACTCATGGACTCGACGCCCCCGGCCACCGCGACGTCGCAGTCGCCCAGCTTGATGGCCTGGGCCGCCGACACGATCGCCTGCAGCCCGCTGCCGCACAACCGGTTAACGGTGAAGGCCGGGGTCTCGACCGGAAGGCCGCCGTTGACCGCCGCTACCCGACCGAGGTACATGTCGCGGGCCTCAGTGTGGATCACGTGGCCGAAGACCGCGTGACCGACATCATCCGGCTGTACGCCTGCTCGCTTTACCGCCTGACGCACCACGGCCGAGGCGAGGTCGCAGGGCGGGACGGCGGCGAGGGCCCCTCCGTATTTGCCGATCGCGGTCCGGACGGCGGACAGCACCAGTACAGTCCTTTCTCGTTCCATGACTGTTTCTCCTCACATGTCCAAGCCGCCATTGACGGCCCAGATCTGTCCGGTGATGTAGGCGGACGCGTCGGCCGCCAGGAAGGCGACCACCCGGGCGATCTCTTCTGGCGCGCCTAGGCGGCCGACCGGGATCTGGGCTCGGATCCGGTCCAGCACCTTGTCCGGGATGGTGGTCATCATGTCGGTGGCGATGTAGCCGGGAGTGACCGCGTTGACGGTCAGCCCGATCCCGTCCCCGACCGGGCGCCCCGCCCGGCTGAGCTGGAAGAGGGTTTCCCTGGCCAGCGACTTGGTCAGGCCGAACAGGCCGGACTTGGAGGCGGCGTAGTTGACCTGGCCGATGTTGCCGACTTCGCCGATGACCGAGGAGACGTTGATGATCCGGCCGGTGCCGCGCTCGATCATGTGCTCGACCGCGGCCTGGGCCATGAAAAAGGCGCCGGACAGGTTGACCGCGATGACCTTCTGCCAGTCCTCGTCGGTCATCTTGGCCACGGTCCGGTCGATGGTGATGCCGGCGTTGTTCACCAGGATGTCAACCCGGCCGTGTTGGTCGGTCGCCTCGCGCAGCACCCGGCGGCAGTCATCGGCATTGCCGATGTTGCCCTCGTGCACGGTGATCTGCTGGTCCGGATAGTCAGCGACGGTGCTGGTCAGGAACTTCTCCGCGGCCTCGTGACCGTGCCAGAAGCCGGCCGCGATATGCGCTCCCTGATCGGCCAGCTCACGGCAGATGGCAGCGCCGATGCCGCGGGTGCCGCCGGTGACCAGCGCCACCCGGCCCTGGACCATGCCTGGCCGGGTCCGCCGTGATTGCTTGTGCTCCTGCATCGTGGTTGTCATCGCGTGATTCCTATCTCCGGCGTGCCGGCGAGTGCCTGATCGTCCTGCGCGGCGGCCTTCTCGCCGCTAGGAATCTGACGTTAGATCACGATTTGTTTACAGGCATGTGCTCTTGGTACTCGGCATTAGGGACTTCGGGCCCATGCCGGGCAGGCCCTTCGGCCGATGTCGCCCGCGGCGAGGCCGCCTAACGTGGTGTCGCGGGCGGAGGTCCGGCGATGGACCCGCAGATGCTGTGCGGGCTGACACGACGGTGATCCCGGCGAACGTGGCCTACCCGACGGACTTGGGGCTGCTGTCCAGGGCGGCCGGCAAGCTGGTGCGGACAGCGCGGCGGGTGCGGGCCGCGACCGAGGCCGGCTGGTACCGTGATGACGGACCGGCGGCGGCCGGCGGCCGGACGGGGTCCGGGAGATCGCAAGCAAGCTGCGCTCCCGAGACAAGCTCAGCCGTGAGGAAAGCACCAGGGTCATCCGCCGGGTGACCGGCGAGCTGGCCGGCCTGGCCGAGACACCGCGGCGCAGGCAGGCGCGGTGCTGCGCAACGGCCGCCGGCCCTGCCGCAGGCTTTGAGCGGGCGGGTGCGGGACAGGTTGCGGCGGGCGCTGGATTAGCTGGCAGCCACGATCAAGCGGATGGCGGCGATCGTGGCGCAGGCCCGGCCCAGGCTGGCGGCCTTCGTACCTGTGGCGGCAGCTGGAAGCGACGGCGATGCCTGTGCCTAGATCCGTCGCGCTGGTGCGGTCGTGCGCTGGGTGATGAAGACGAATTCGCGACCTGGGCGGTCAGGAGCTTCTCGCACATCCAGCACTCGGTATCCCGCGGTGACCAGGCTTGTTTCCAGTTCGTCGCGGTCGCGGAAGCGCAGGGTCGAGTCCGAGGTAACCACCGTGCCGTCCGCCCGGAACGTGTAGGTGTTGCGGAACGAGACGAACGGGAGTCTCACGCTGGTGACCTCGCTGCTCCGCTCTACTGATCCGGTTCCCGGGATCTCGAGGCTGACCGGAGCAGTGTCAGCCGCCCATTCCTCCCAGGCCCGGCGATCGGGACGCCTGGTCTCGAACACCAGGTTGCCGCCCGGGTGAAGTGCCACGGCTATGCCCTGGAGAGTTCGCGTCCAGTCCTCATCGGTGAGGAAGACCTGCGCCACGTTCCCCGTCATCACCGCGAGATCAGCACCGAACGGCGGGGCTGCCGTGGCATCGCCATGAACCCAGGTGATCCGACCGGCTGCATCCTTGGACTTCGCGACGTCAAGGGATGCCCCGGCCGGGTCAACCCCCACGACCGTACGGCCGCTGTCAGCAAGCAGGACAGCCAGGCATCCCGTCCCGCAACCGACATCGAGTACACGATCCGCGCCCAGCTCATCGGCGATGCCGAGATACGCAGTCAGGTCATCGCGGTCTCCATCAAATACGTCGTAGATGGGCGCGAGCCGAGGATGAGCAAAGATCACATCTGGCATGCGGCGACACTATCCACCGTCAAGAGCCCTCGGCGACAGCATTTCAGCCGCCACGGGCTGCGCAGGTCGCCGCCCTGCGCGACCAGGTCCGGGCCCGCGATGAAACCGTCCAGCGTGGTGGTCATGTACAGGTAGATCTTCCGCATGACGCCGACCTTTCGTGTCGCGTGGCCCGGGGTGGGCGGCAGTCGCTGCCATCGCGATCAACGCTAGGCACGAACCGAATCTTCAGTAAGGTCCAATTGCTCAGCGTGAAGTGGTCCGGTTTGCAGGAGCGGGTCCTGCGGTTCGTACGGAATCACCTTCACCTTGGTCCCGGCCACGGGGTTGCCCCCGGCCCGGCTATGACCAGCTTTTTGAGGCTGAAGAAACGCCTGCAGGCGTTGTCTGGTGACATCGCCTCTTGCATGGCCTGACCGCCTCGAAGTCCTGCCTGCGAGACGGCGTCGTGCGCCGTGCTCATCGGTACCTCTAATGCCCAATGGCCGGGCCCTAACCCGGCCCGCACCCGGTTCGGTGCGGGCCGGGGTGGCATCCGGCCGTTGTGATCGTGTTCAGCTGCAACT
>JBAPYC010001129.1:0-1620 GCA_049284535.1 Streptosporangiaceae bacterium | reverse complement strand
GGCCTGTCCGGGCCCGGCCGGCCCAGGCCCGCCCCCGGACGCCGCTCGCCGTCACCGCAGACTCCTCCGGGCACTCCCCCGGAGCGACCAGCAAGTGCAAAGGAGCAGACCGCATGGCCATAACCGTGGCGAAATTCAAGGACGTCGCCGAGGGCACCCAGCCGGGCCAGTTCACCATCGGCGACCGCGAGCCTGTCTCCAGCCTGAGCGACCTTGATCCCAGCTACCGGCGGCTGCTGGACGAACCGGTGACGGCGGTCGTGGCCGTCACCGGCCGCGACGACTTTCCCAACTTGACCCCGGTGTGGTTCGACTACGAGGGTGACATCGTCCTGCTCAACCTGGCCACGCACCGCAAGAAGGTGGACTGGCTGCGCAAGGCCCCGCACGCCACGTTCCTGCTGATGAACCCGGAGAACACCTACCACTGGCTCAGTATCAAGGCCCGGGTGAAGCGGGAGATCTCCGAGGACGACCCGGCCGAGGGCGCGCGCGTCACCGCCCAGCTGGACCGGATCTGGACCAAGTACACCGGTAACGAGCCGCCGTACGGGCTGCGCGACCCGGGCATGGACGAGCGGCGCGTGCTCTTCGAGATGGAGGTCGTTAAGGTGGCTACGTTCGGCCGGCCGTAGCCGCCGTTGCCTGCGGGCATGCCCGCGGTCAGCGTCGTCGGCGGGTCGATCGGCGGCCTGACCGCGGCCTTGGTGCTGCGCGACATCGGGTGCGACGTGCGGGTCTTCGAGCGCTCGCCGACGGCCCTGGCCGCCCGGGGCGCGGGGATCGCCGCGCTGGACGCCACCCTGAAATACCTGCTCCAGCGGGGCGGCCTGCGGTCCCAGGACGTGTGCTCGAGCACGAACTGGATCCGGTTCCTCAACCGCGACGGCAGCGTGCAGTACGAGCAGCGGCACCCGTACCGGTTCTCGTCCTGGAACACCATCTACCGGTCCCTGCTGGGCCTGTTCGGCACCGGCCAGTACCAGATGGGGGCCGAGGTCACCGAGTTCGAGCCCCGCGGTGACCGGGTCGCCCTGACCCTGCCGGGCGGCGAGAGTGTCGAGGCCGACCTGCTGGTGTGCGCGGACGGCGTGGGCTCGGCAGGCCGGGCCCGGTTTCAGCCGCAGGCGCGGCGGTCCTACTCCGGCTACGTGGCCTGGCGCGGCACCGTGCCGGAGGCCGGGCTGTCCCCGGCCGCACGGGACCGGCTCGGCGATGCCCTCACCTACCAGCTGCTCTCCGGCAGCCACATCCTGGTCTATCCCATCCCGGGGCTGGACGGCTCGCTGCGTCCTGGGGACCGGCTGATCAACCTGGTCTGGTACGTGAACGTGGCCGAGGGCGCCCCGCTCGACACCCTCATGACCGGCCGGGACGGCATGCGCCGGCCGGTCTCGCTGCCGCCCGGCGCGGCCACGAGGCAGGCACTTTCCGGGTTGCGCCGGGACGCCGCCCGGCTGCTGGCCCCGCCCATAGCCGAGGTAGCGGCGGCCATGGCCGAGCCGTTCGTCCAGGTCATCTATGACATTGAGGTGGCCCGGATGGCGTTCGGGCGTATCTGCCTGATCGGCGACGCCGCCTTCGCGGTGCGGCCGCACGCAGCCGCCGGGACCGCCAAGG
>JBAPYC010001128.1:0-2430 GCA_049284535.1 Streptosporangiaceae bacterium | reverse complement strand
CGCCGGGGTGATCCGGCCGCCGATGTTGCGCATCACGACACCTTCGCCGAGCTCGAGACCGAGCACATCACCCGGGTCGACCCGGGAGTCGACGCAGCCGAGCACCTGCAAGGTGTCGCTGGTCGGGAACCGAAGGCCGGCGAACGCCCCCGTCGCGGCGAACGCCGCGTTACGCCGGACCAGCTCATCGGAAGAAATGATCATGTTGCCTCCTGCGGGCTAGCCGACCGCCGGGCCGGTGGCCGGCGCTGCTAGGGAACAGCGCGGCCACCGGGCCGGGTGAGCTGCTGACGTCAGCTGGTGGCCTGGGCCGCCTGGATGATGACGCTGGCCACGACCCCCGGGTCGGTGATCATGGACAGGTGGGGGGCGTTGATCTCGGTGATGTGGGCGTGTGCCCGGTTGGCCATGAATAGCTGCTCGGCCGGGGTGATGACGTGGTCGGCTGTGCCGACGATGTCCCAGGACGGGATGGTCTGCCAGGCCGGGACACCGGACTGGTCGGTGAACGTGCTGGTGGCCAGCGGCCGCTGGGTGGCGGCCAGCACCGCGCCGGCGCTGGCCGGCAGGCCGTTGGCGAAGCAGCCGGGGAACACGGCCGGCTTGACGTAGGCGACCGTGCCGGATGGTGATACGGGGTCGGGCACGAGGTTGAACACTGTGGACCGGTCCTGGACCGCGAAGCATGACCCGGATGTGGTCAGGTCCACCAGGTCCTCGCCTTGCTCCGGCAGGTAGCCGTCGACGTAGACCAGGGCTTTGATCCGGCTGTCCCCGGTTGCGGCGTTGGTGATGACCTCGCCGCCGTAGGAGTGCCCGACCAGGACGACCGGGCCGGTGATGGTGTGCTGCAGAAAATCGGCCAGCGTGGCGGTATCGATCGCCAGGCCTTCCAGCGGGTTGGGCGGGGCGTAGACGGTGTAGCCAGCGCGCTGCAGAAGCCCGATGACGGCGTTCCAGCTGCCCGAGTCGGCCCAGGCGCCGTGCACCAGGACGATGGTGGGCTTGGCCGAGCCGCTGCCCGTGACAGCGGCGGCATGCTCGGTACGTACCGTGGCAGCGCGGGCGGAGCCGGCCTGGCCCGCGGCGGCGAGCAGCCCTGTGAGGGCTAGGACCGCGGCCAGGATGATCAGGCGCGTTCGGACGGGCCGCGCGGCGAGTTTGACGGACATCGTGGTTCCTTTCGGATATGACGTGCGCGGATTAGTCCAGGAAGCCGAGCAGCGCTACGCCCGGCGGGCGGCGCCATCGCTAAATCGCTCAGAGCGTCCCGGCGGCGGTGGACCACAGCTCGTTGGCGGGCACGTTGCCCGGGTTGCCGGTGAGGTGCTGCAAGATGATCGGGGCGAGCAGCTGGTGAGCGGGGTTGCCCAGGATGGTCATCACGAACGGGTGGGTGAAGTCGGTGGTCGTGGCGTTGATGATCGAGTAGTCGCCCGGTATCTGCGAATCTTTGAAGTCGAGGATCCACACGGTGGTGTCCGGGGTGCTGCACGGCTGCAGGCTCAGGGCCTCGTCCTGGTAGGCGGTAGTGGGTATAGCCGAGCACAGGCCGCTGGGCTTGCCGTAGGGCGCGTACTCGATCTGCAGCGCGAGATAGCCCGGGCCGCTGTAGTGGCTGGCGGTCGCGGCGGAGATCATGCCGTTGGCGGCGAAGTAGGACGCGTTGACCGGGCCGCCGGTGGGCACGGTGAAGTCCTCTCCAGGGTTCCAGCCGGCGGCCGGGGTGACGATCGTCGGCGCGCCGTGCAGCGGGATCCCGAAGAGCACGGTCTCCACGAACCCGGGGTACGCCACGCTTCGTGGCGTAATGCACTGACTGGCACACTGCGGGGTGGCGGCGCTCGCTGCCATCGTCCCCGCCGCGCTGAGCCCGCCGGCCAGGGTCAGTACTGCGGCGGCGGCAAGCACCTTGGTCTTGATGGACATGACTCAGTTCCTTTCGTGAGCACGGCCGTGCCCGGCGCATGGGGGCGGTCTGCGGGACCGCTCCACTGACCCAAGCGGCCTGCACGCTGATCCCGATTCCCTCCTGTGCCGGGAACTCCCCGCCCGCCAGGATGGTCGCCGGTCGTACACTCGGTGAGCCCTCACTCGAGAGCGCTGGTCGCGAAGTGCTCGCCGTAGGGGGTGCCAGCGAGCTGCTCGCCGATCAGCCGGGACAAGTGCAGCAGAGTGGTCCGCGGCCGGTAGTTGGCCACGATGTGCTGCGCCTGCCCGGCGGCGTTGCGGCTGACCAGGACAACGTTGCCGACCTGCCCACCACCGCGGACCTGGGCCGTGTAGTCCTCCAGGAAGCCGTTCTGGCCGTAAGGGCCGGCGAAGTTGAACTCCTGGGAGTCATAGAGCGCGCGGATGCAGGTCACGATGGCACGGACGGCCTCGGCGCCCTGCACGACGCCGTTCATCGCCGAGCCCTCTATGGTGACG
>JBAPYC010001127.1:0-2751 GCA_049284535.1 Streptosporangiaceae bacterium | reverse complement strand
AGCATTCTTCCCGCCGAACGGGCGGCCGGCTGCCCCGCCGGGTACCTGGGACACGACGGCGTCGTGTCCTGCGCCGCGGGCGCCGTGCTGACCGTGGCCGGGCACGATCATCCGGTGGCGGCGATTGGCGTCGGCGCGGCCGGCGCGGACGAGCTGTTCAACTCCAGCGGTACCGCGGACGTGCTGGCGCGATCCGTTCCGGGGACGCTGGAGGAGAACCAGCGCCAGCAGGTGGTGAGCGCTGGCTGGTCGATCGGCCGGCACGTGCTGCCCGGCACCAGCCTCCTGCTGGCCGGGGTGAGCGGTGGCCTGCTGCTGCGGCGGGTTCTCGCGGCCCTGGGCTCGCAATCCGAGCCGGCCAGGTCCGCGCTCGATCGCGCCAGCCTGAGCGTCGGCGATCTGCCCGCCGGCCTGTCGGTCACCGGCGACGGCCGCACGTCCGATGACGTCGTCATACGCCTCATGGACGGCGCCTCTCCCGCCTCGGTCTGGACGGCCGCCGTCCGCTACACAACGGCTCAGGCCGGCCTGCTGCTCGCCGATATCGACAAGATCGTCGGGCCGCACCGGCGAGCCGTAGCCGCCGGCGGCTGGACCCAGATGGCCAGCGTGCGCGCGGCCAAGTCGGCCGTCATCGAGGCGATGAGCTTCTCACCCGTGGTGCAGCCGGGCGTCACCGGCGCCGCCCTGCTGGCCGAGTTCGCACTGGCCGGCGACGGTCTTGCCCTGGCCGCGTTTATCCGGCAGGCGACCGCCCGAGCCGAGTCCCCAGACCCCGAAGATGAAGGAATGTGAGATGACAAACGCCACCAGGGTCCGAACGGGCACGCTGGACGACATCGCGACCAGCAGCCACGTGTTCTCCATCATCGCCATGGACCAGCGCAACACGCTGCGCCGGATGTTCACGGCCGTCGGCCTGGACGCCAGTGACGACGATTTGCGCACCGCCAAGGCCGACGTCGCCCGGGTCCTGACGCCGTCCGCCTCCGGGCTGCTCTCCGACCCGACCTATGGCGTTCCCGCCATCACCGACGCCAAGGCGCTGGCCCCCAACTGCGGGCTGCTGGTCGCGGCCGAGCCGTCCGAGCGGCGCAGTTACCAGGGCGAGCCCCGTACCCACCGTGACCCCGGCCTCAACGCGCAGTGGGTCCTTGACCAGGGCGGCGACGTCCTGAAGTTCTTCGTCCAGCTGCGCGCCGACCGGCCGGCGCCGGGCCCGGGGGAGCCGGATCTCGTCGCCGAAGCCCTGGCCGTGTGCGAGGAGATCATCCGCGACTGCCGCGCTGAGGGCGTCCCCGTGGTGATCGAGAACCTGGTCTACGAGCGGCCCGGTGAGGACCTGCGCGGCCAGGCTCGCGAGGACGCGGTCATCGAGTCCGCCCGGGCTCTGAACGACCTGGACATCGACCTGCTGAAGCTGGAATATCCCGGCTCGCCTGAGGGGTGCAGGCGGCTGGCCCAGATCCTCGACCGGCCGTGGGCTGTGCTGTCCGCCGGCGTGCCCTTCGACCAGTTCACCGACATCATCCGCATCGCCGCCGACGAAGGGGGCGCCTCGGGCTTCATTGCCGGCCGCTCAGTGTGGCGCGAGGTGGTCAGCCTCACCGGCCATCAGCGCGAGGAGTTCCTCACGTCAGTGGCGCTGCCGCGGCTGGAGCGGCTGGTCGACGTGGCCGAGCGCCAGGCCCGCCCGTGGACCGCGTGACCCGTCCTAGTTTCCGGCCATCAGCATCGACTCCACGTTGAAGGACGAGGAGAAGCCCAGGAACTGCTGCATCACGTCAACCACGCGCTGCAGCCGGATCGTGTCCACGCTGCCGGCCGGTCCCGAGCTCACCGGGTACTCATCCAGCGCCAGGACCGCCGCGGTCTGGTGGGTCAGGCCCAGCGGCGCGGGCATGGCCTCCATGGCCTTCTCCACGTCCGAGCGGTTGGTGTCCGCCAGCTGCTGGCCCTCCTCCAGCGCCTTGTAGAAGGCGGCCAGCGTGCGCGGGTACTCCTGCGCCCACTGCTTGGTCACCACGTAACCCTGTACCGGGAAGCTGGCGGTCGCGCCCTGGTCCAGGTCGGTCAGGGGCACGGCGCCGTAGCTCAGTTCGGCGTCGCTGGCGAAGGGTTCCGGCAGTACCGCCGCGCTGATCTCGCCGGACGCCAGGGCATCGGCCATTTCCGGGAGCGGGATGTTGTCCCGGAAGTGCACTTTGCTCACCGGGATCCCGTGCTCGGCCAGGACCGAGGCCACGAGCAGGTACAGGATGTTGTTGGGCGCGTTGATGCCGACGGTGCGGCCTTCGAGGTCCTCGAGGCTCTTGATCGGCGAGCCGGGCATCGTGTACAAAGCCTGGTCGCCCGGCTCCATGACCGAACCCTCGGCGAATATGTCCAGGTTCGCCTGGTTCGCGGCCTGGGCCTGGATATAGGAGACGTAGTTGCCGCCGGTGATGTCGTAGGTGCCGTTTTCCTGGTCGGCGATGGCCGTCTCGCTGCTGGTGACCGGAATGAACTGGACGTTGAGCCCGGCGTCCCGGAACAGCCCGCCGTAAAGCGCGATGAAGAACCCGGCCGAATCCAGGGCGGGGACCACCGCCACCTTGAGATCCGGCTTTTCCACGCCAGCCGATCCGGTACCGCTGCCGGCGGCCGTGCTGACGCCCGGGATTGACGATCCACAGGCGGCCACGGCCAGTGCGACGGCGGTAACCAGCAGTGCCGTACCGCGTATGCGTCCAGTTCTCATGTGCCCTGCCC
>JBAPYC010001126.1:0-1929 GCA_049284535.1 Streptosporangiaceae bacterium | reverse complement strand
CGTCGCCGCAGATCAGCCGGTCCATCGGCACCGGCCGCTCCATGTCCTGCTTGACCTCGTCGATGGCGCCGAGCTGGTCCGGCGTCTCCACGTACGGGAAGGCGTCCTCGAGCTCGCGCTGCCAGGGAGTGTCCGGGCCGAACGCGTACCCCGGCGACGCCATCCGGGCCGAGTACAGCCGGATCAGCTCGGAGGCGATCTGCCGGACGGCCTTGCGGGCCCGGCCCTTGGCCTTGGCCCAGTCGGCGCCGCCCAGGCGGTGCAGGGCGGGCGCCTCGCCGCCGGAGTACCGGGTCACCTCATCCAGCTGGTCGGTCGGCACGTAGAGCCGGTCCGGCGGCTGCCCGCGGCGGCCGGGCGCGTACTCGATGACCAGGTACTCCCGGGTGGCACCGGCCGCGGTCCGCGACGTCATCTCCACGTACCGGCCGACGCCGTGCTGCTCGTGCACCACAAAGTCGCCCGGCTTGAGCTGCAGCGGGTCCACCCCGCCGCGGCGCCGGCTGGGCATCCGCCGCATGTCCCGGGTGGTGGGCAGGCCGGCCGGATGCCCGGCCAGGTCGCTCTCGGTCAGCACGGCCAGCCGCAGGGCCGGCCAGATGAAGCCGTTCTCCAGCCGTGCCGTGGTCACGTAGGGCACACCGGCCTCGGGCGGCTCTTCCAGGTCGGACAGCCGAGCGCCGATTTCCTCGCCCCGGAGCATCTCGGCCAGGCGGTGCGCAGGCCCGTGTCCCTCGGTGACCAGCACGACCCGCCAGCCGCCGGCCAGCCAGTGGCGCACGTCGGCGATCATGCGGCTGGCGTCGCCGCGATAGGCGGGGACCGGGGAGGCATTGATCCGGAACGGTCGGCCTTCGTCTCCGCCCGTGATCGGCGAGCCGGCCTCGTCGGCCTCGTCCTCCTCGTCGGAATCGGTGACCCCGAACGGGGCGACCGTCCACCACGGCAGGCCAAGCGCGGCCGCTGACTCGCGGACGTGCGCGATCGGCTGGAACGCGGCCGCGCCCAGGTCGACCGGGGCCTCCCCGCCCGCCGCGGCGTTGACCCAGGACGCTTCCAGGAACTCCTGGCTGGTGCGGACCAGCTCCTCGGCCCGGGCCCGGACCCGCTCGGGGTCGCAGACCAGCACCAGGCCGCCCTTGGGGACGTAGTCGACCAGCAGTTCCATCCGTTCGGAGAGCACCGGCGCGAACGCCTCCATGCCCTCCACGGTGATTCCCTCGGCCAGCTTGCCCAGGGTGTCGGCCAGTTCCGGATGGGTGTCGGCCAGCACCTTGGCCCGCTCCCGGACCGCCGGGGTGAGCAGCAGCTCGCGGCACGGCGGCGCCCACAGGCCGCGCTCGGCCGGGCCAATGCTGCGCTGGTCGGCCACCTTGAAGTAGCGGATCTCCTCGACCTGGTCGCCGAAGAACTCCACCCGCAGCGGGTGCTCCTCGGTGGGCGGGAACACGTCAACAATGCCGCCGCGCACAGCGACCTCACCGCGGCTGCCGACCAGGTCAACCCGGGAGTAGCCGATCTCGACCAGCCGGATGAGCAGATCATCGAGCTCGAAGGCCTGCCCGGGCTGCAGGATCACCGGTTCCAGGTCGCCGAGCCCGGCCACGATCGGCTGCAGCAGGCTGCGGGCCGGGGCCACCACCACTGCCAGCGGCCCGTCCGGATCCCCCTCCGCGCGCGGGTGGGCGAGCCGCCGGAGCACGGCGATCCGCTGGCCGACCGTGTCCGAGCGGGGCGACAGCCGCTCGTGCGGCAGCGTCTCCCAGCCCGGGAAGCAGGCCACCTGCTCCGGCGGGAGGAAGGAGCCGAGCGCGGCGGCCAGATCGTCGGCCTCCCGTGCCGTCGCGGTCACCGCGAGCACCAGATTCCCCCCGGGGGACGACCCCCCGGTGACCCCCCGCACGGAGGGGCTGCCCGCCCCCCCGTACC
>JBAPYC010001125.1:0-17893 GCA_049284535.1 Streptosporangiaceae bacterium | reverse complement strand
AGATCGACGCCGACGACCCGTCCGGCGGGGCCGACCATCTCCGCCAGGACCGCGAGCCCGCCGAGGGGGCCGCAGCCGCAGTCGATCACGTTCCACCCTTGCTGGACACCGGCCCTGCGGAACGCCGTGCGGGCCGGCTCCGCGGCGAGCTCGGCGCCGCGCAAGAGCCGCCGGAGGTCTTGATCTGAGCCGTCGTTAACGTACCGGCTGACCCGCGCTGTGACCTCTTCGGCCATGCCCGCCTCCCGGCGCTGGCGTCCTGCCCGGATCCTATCCAGCCAGTGCCGAGCGCGGAAGACTCAGCGCCCGTGACAGGGTATCCGGTGGCAGTCTGGTGGGGGCCTTTGCAGCTTCTGCGGTCAGCGCGGATCAGGTGGTCATCGCCTTCCCGGCAGGATGCCGCCTGGTAGGGCACGCCCGCGCCATCCGCTTACTATCGCAAGCACGATGGAACGCAGCTGACGGGATCCCTTCACTGTCGGTTCAAAATCGGTCGGCCAACTGGGTGCGCGAGTAGGTCGCGCACGTGTTCGACTAGGTCAATGGGGCGCAGACAGCGAGCCGTCGGAGGTGGCCCCGGCCCGATTTACGCGTTAGCTGCGACCGAATCCACCGTCGTCCCAGTCGAAACCGTCAGCGCATGCCAAGATCAGTCACGCCGGGTCTTTGACCGGACAAAGAAACCTAGGGTGTGTCGCACATCAAGCGGAGCCGATGTGCCGTCGACACTCAAGTGAGTCTTGGCATCGGGCCGCACAGTCGGTCCGCACGGTGGGGACTAGACCTAGGCAGGAGACCTAGGCGGAAACCGGGATAAACCCGTCCCCTGCTGGTGGCCGAGTCTGCACAGAACTAGATGCGGGGTGACGATCCACGTTCAACCGTACGCCGCGCTGTCGAGCTTCCCCAGCGGGCTGCCGACGTGCTTCACCTGTTGTGGGCAGCACGTACCTGCGGCCATGCGCAGATGTCCGGTTGCCCGTGCCTGGTCTTCGTGACCCGCAACGGGAAACCCCTCGGCGCGGGCAACGTCCGGCGCGACTTCCGCAAGGTCATCGAATCGGCCGGGTTGACCGGCAAGGAGTGGACTCCCCGCGAATTGAGGCAGAGCTTCGTATCGCTGCTGTCGGACGCGAACGTGCCGATCGAGGTCATCTCCCGGCTAGTCGGGCACCGCTCCACCATCGTCACCGAGACTGTCTACCGCAGGCAGCTCCGGCCGGTCATCGAGGGCGGCGCCAATGCCATGAACCGGATCTTCCCCCCTGAAAGCGGAGCCAGGGCGTAGTCACCCAGTTAGTCACCCAGCGTGGCTTGATGGGGACCCCAGAGGGCTGTTTGTACTGGTGGGCGCAACAGGGTTCGAACCTGTGACTTCTCGCTGGTAAGGCGCAACCGCTACGTCGCTGGAGGTTGACCATCATGGCCTGAAGAGGCAGCTAGCTGCAGTGTTCGTCGCCAGACGTCGCCCTGCGTTGCCTAACGCCTGCCTGTGTTGGCTCCCCGCATAAGGCCGGGCTTACTGCACCTGGCTATAAAACTGTAGCCAGATGGCGAGCATCGGCAAGCTGCGCCGGCCCCTGATCGCCCGCGTATCACCTCGACGCCCCGGGAGAACAGCGCGTGCCTGAGCTGGCCGCCGCCGCTAGCATGAACTCGTGACCTACGAACGCATCACCACGGACCCAGCTGTCATGGGTGGCCAGCCCTGCATCCGGGGGCTGCGCTTTCCAGTCGCGACAGTGGTGGCGATGCTCGCGGACGGCATGGGAACCGCAGAAATCCTCGCCGAACATCCCGACCTCACCGCCGAAGACATCCACGAGTCACTGCTGTACGCCGCCGAGGCCGTACGCGAGCGAGAGCTACCGCTCCGGTACACGGCGTGAAGTTCGTCATCGACAACAACCTCTCCCCTATCCTGGCCGACGCACTGAAGGCAGCCGGGCACGACGCCCTGCACGTGCGCGACCTCGGCATGCAGGCTGCGACCGACGAAGCGGTCCTCGAGCGCGCCCGTGCCGAGGGGCAGGTCCTGATCTCCGCCGACACCGACTTCGGCGGCCTCCTCGCCCGGTCAAGGGCCAGCAATCCATCGGTGATCCTCATCCGCCGCCTGATCGGCCGACGAGCCGCCGAGCAGGCAGTGATCATCCTCGCCAACCTTGATCAGGTCGCTGAGGACCTTACGGCCGGAGCAGTGGTAGCCCTCCACGAGGATCTGCTCCGAGTCCGCCGCCTTCCCATACCGGGTTGACCGAGACCGCGCCGATATACCGGTTCTTGTCCACCCGCGAAGTAGATGGCATCCTCGCCATGCCCGCGGCGCTTTCCCGGAGCCACGGGAGCCATCGCAATTCTTTGGCTCCCCGTTTGGCTCTCGGACGATCGCCCGGGGGACCCTACATCTCCTCTTACCTGGTGGGCGCAACAGGGTTCGAACCTGTGACTTCTCGCTTGTAAGGCGAGCGCTCTTCCGCTGAGCTATGCGCCCGTTTCTCCTGGCACCGTATCCGGCGCCGGGAACTCAGCCAGCGTACCGGGTTCGTACGCCCCGGTCATACCAGGATCGCTGCCGCCAATTATCCCACTTGGCGCCCGGTGGCCAAGGCGGTCCCCGGTGACACCGTCGATCCGGTGGCCAGGGCCAGCAAGGTATCGAGGGCGATAGCCAGGGTCCGGTCATCGCGCTCCACCTGCGCAAGGAGCAGCCCACCCTGCAGCGTCGCCAGAAGCGTTACAGCCAGGGCGTCGGGGTCGACACCAAGGGCTAGATGACCGGCCTCGTGCAGAGCGCGCAGTCCGTCGCTAATAGCGGCCGACCAGCGGCCGAACCCGACGGCGACATGGGTCCGGGCTTGTTCGTCCGTCTCGGCAACCTGGCTTCCCAGCGAGCCGAGCGGACAGCCGCCCTTGCCCTCAGTGCGGCCGGCTGTGGCTACCACCAGGTCGCGCCAGGCACGGAGCCTTTCCGGCGTATCGAGGCCCATGCGCTGCTGATTGCCGACAAGGAAGTCGGCCTGGCGGTCGATGACCGCCTGGACCAGTGCTTCCTTATCGGCGAAATAGTGGTAGAGCTGCGAGCTGCTAACGCCCGCGACCGCCTTGACGTCCTCGACGGTAGTCGCGGCCACGCCGTGCTCGTAAATCAGCTTGGCAGCAGCCTCCACGATCCGGGCCCGGGTGCGCTCCCCCTTGGGCGTCAGCTTCGGCGTCTCCTGGTTTCCTATAGCCACGTCACCATCTTAGCCAATTTTTGGATTTGACAATCCATTTTCAAATCACAAGAGTGGATCCCGTGATCCATTCAACAGGCCGGCCGGATAGCTGCGAGATTGTGGCGGCTCCCGGCCACCGCCAACGCAGGAAGAGGGACACGCCATGATTCTGGTGACGGGAGCGACAGGCAACGTCGGATCGGAGGCCGTGCGGCTGCTCGCGGAGCGGGGGCTGCCGGTGCGCGCGCTGGTGCGGGACGGCCGGCAGGCGAAGGTGACGGCACTAGCCGAGGCGGGGGCCGAGATCGCTGTGGGTGATATGGAGGTGCCGGCCAGCGTCGACGCGGCGCTGGCGGACGTCACGACCGTGGTGCTGGTCAGCCCGGGGATGCCGGCCCAGGAATTGAACGTGATCAAAAGCGCGGCGCGCACCGAGGTGGGGCACGTCGTGAAGGCGTCCAGCAACGCGTCGGCGGACTCCCCCATCGCCCGGCGGCGGTGGGCGGCTGAGATCGAGGCCGGGCTGGCCGCCTCAGGACTGCCGCACACGCTGCTGCGATCCAATGGCTACATGCAGAACACGCTGGCCCTGGCTCCGGCGATAGCCAAGACCAGCAGCTTCGGTTCTGCCGCGGGCGCGGGGAAAATGGGCATGGTGGACGCCCGGGACGTGGCCGCGATGGCGGCCGAGGTTGCGGTCTCCACCTCCGGCGGTGCAGGGAAGGCTGGGCACGCGGGCAAGACCTACTGGCTCACCGGACCGGAACTGATCACCTACTTCGACGTCGCGGCCGTGCTGTCGAAGCTGCTCGGCCGGGCCGTCACTTACCGCGAGCTCAGCTTCGAGGAGAATAAGAAGGCGATGGTCGAGGCAGGCGTCCCCGAACCCGTCGCCCAGATGAACGCCCAGGCGTTCAGCATGATCGCCGACGGCGACGGGGCCTGGCTCAGCGACGACATCCCGGCTGTCCTTGGCCGGCCGGCCCGCTCCTACGAGCAGTTCGCCGAAGACTACAAAGCCGTCTTTTCCTGAGCCCACCCCCAGCCGGCTGGCGAGGGCCAGCTGGGCGGGCCACGCTAGTGGGCCTGGCCGTCGCCGAGCGCGGCGACCAGCTCAGGCACCCGGCCCAGCAGCTTCGCGCCGGTGACCGGGTTGGTGTAGTCGCGGGAGTGCACGATCTGGCCGTCGCGGACCGTCATAACCATGACGAAACGCTGGGCGAACGGCTCGCCGGTGGCAGTGAGCTCGCCGTGCAGCTCGTACTCGGTGATGACCACCTCGGGGTCGGCGGTCTCGTGAATGGTCACGTCGCTCAGCCGGCGGTAGCGCCGGACCGCGGTACCGGCCCGGAACCGGGTACGCAGTTCCTCCCGGGTGGTCTCGATCCGGTCGGGATACAGCGGCGCCACGGCAAACGGCATCTCGATGACGACTTCGGGAGCGTAGCAGTCCGCGATCTCACCGGGATCCGAGCCGGTCGTGACCTGCAGGAAGCGTTCGGCGACCTGGCGGGCACTGGCAATGGCAGGCATGGGTGCTGTCCTCCTCCGGTAATCGGGGCGTACGCCCCGATTATAGCATAGCGGAACGAGCGCCCCGTTTCCGGGAGTGGCAACGGAGGCAGGCGGATAGGTGAAAGAACCCGCTGCTGGCCTACTTCAACAAGCCGTCATAACAGGCCGGGGGTAACAGCGGCCCGAGGTAACAGCGGCCCCAGGTAACAGCGGATCGTGGGCGTGCTGCCGTCCGGGTCCGTCCACCACGCGGGCTGGGTGCCGGCCAGCCGCCACCCGGCCCGCTCGTACATGGCGATCGCCCCGGCGGCGTCGTCCACCACGTCGAGCACCGGCCGCAGCCCGAGATCCCGGGCGCAGCCGGTGGCGACGTCCAGCAGGGCAGCGCCCAGGCCGTGACGGCGCGCGGCCGGGTCGGTGTACAGCCGCACGATCCCGCCCAGGTCCTGCGGCGGCAGACCGGCGACGTGCAGCTGCGGCATGCCGCGCACCAGCCCGACGTGACCAGCGATCTGACCATCAACCTCGGCGACCCAGGCGCCAGCCTCGTTATCCGGAGCGAGCCAGGCCGCGGGGTCGGCCGGCCAGCGGGACGGGTAGCCGTTGCGCTCGTGCACGCGGCGCAGCACGTCGACACAGCCGGGCAGGTCCCCGGCGACCCGGATCCGGACCGGCACGCTCAGCCCGTGTAGGGCCGCTCGCGGCGCAGTTCGGTGCGGGCGATCGAGCGGCGGTGCACGGCGTCCGGGCCATCCACGATGCGCAGCGACCGGGCCCAGGCGTAGAAGTACGCCAGCGGAGTGTCGTCGCTGACGCCCGCGGCCCCGTGCACCTCGATGGCCCGGTCGATGACCTTGGTAGCCACGGCCGGGGCCGCCACCTTGATGCCGGCGATCTCGGACTGGGCCGCCCGGGCCCCCTCGGCGTCGATGATCCAGGCCGTCTTGTACACGTACAGCCGGACCTGGTCGATCTCCATCCGGGACTCCGCGATCAGGTCGCGGACCACGCCCTGATCGGACAGCTTGGCGCCGAACGCGGTCCGGTTCTGCGCCCGGCTCACCAGCAGCCCCAGCGCCCGCTCGGCCATCCCGATCGCGCGCATGGCGTGGTGGATCCGGCCCGGACCCAGCCGGGCCTGGGCGATGGTGAAGCCGTCGCCCTCGCTGGCCAGCAGGTTCGACGCCGGCACGCGGACCTCGTCGAAGACGATCTCCGAATGCCCGTGCTGGTCCTGGTAGCCGAAGATGGGCAGGTGCCGCTCGATGGTCAGGCCCGGGGTGTCACGCGGCACCAGGATCATGGACTGGCGCCGGTAGACTTCGGCGTCCGGCGCGGTCTGGCCCATCACGATGAAGACCTGGCAGCGCTCGTCGGCCGCGCCGCTGATCCACCACTTGCGGCCGTTGATCACGTACTCGTCGCCATCTCGCATGATCGAGGTGCCGATGTTGGTGGCGTCGGAGGAGGCCACGTCCGGCTCGGTCATGGCGAAGGCCGACCGGATCTCGCCATCCATCAGCGGCCGCAGCCAGCGCTGTTTCTGCTCATCGGTGCCGAACATGTGCAGCACTTCCATGTTCCCGGTGTCCGGGGCCTGGCAGTTGATGGCCTCCGGCGCGATCACCGGGGACCAGCCGGAGATCTCCGCTACCGGCGCGTACTCCAGCACCGACAGGCCGGACAGCTCGGGGAGGAACAGGTTCCATAGGCCCCGGTCCCGGGCCGACTTCTTCAGCCGTTCCATCACCGGCGGGTAGGAGTGCTCGCCGTGCTCGCGCAGGTAGGCCGCCCACTCCGGTTCGGCCGGGAACACCTCCTCGCGCATGAAGGCCCACATCCGGTCACAGGTCTCCTGGGCCGCGGGGCTCAGCGAGAAATCCACGTCAGCTCCTTTCCGTCAAAGCGGCCAGGCCGTCGTCGGCCAGCCGCTCGATCTCCCCGCCGAGGTCGCCGAAGTCCTGCCCGGCCATCGACCCGGCCTTCACCCGCGCGGCGATGCCCTGGGCGATGACCGCGCACTTGAAGTTGGACAGCGCGACCCAGGCCGGGAGCTCGCTCAGATCTGCGCCGGTGCGCGCGGCATACCGTTCGGCCAGATACGAGCGTGGGGGGAAGCCGGGCAGCATGGTGGTGGCGGGCGTCATGACCGGCGGGGTCTCGCCGGCCTCGCGCCAGTAGACCAGCATCAGGCTGAGGTCGGCCAGGGCGTCCCCGAGCGTGGCCAGCTCCCAGTCCAGCACGGCCGTGACCTGGGGCGGCATCTGCGGGGCGAGCAGGCAGTTGTCCAGCCGGTAATCGCCGTGCACGATGGAGCCGCCGGGCCCCTGCGGCGGCCGCTCGCGCAGGCGGCGGGCCAGCTCGTCGACCCCGGGCACCTCGTGGTCCTTGGAGTGCTCCCACTGCTCGCTCCACCGCCGGACCTGCCGCTCCCCCAGCCCGGTCGGGCGGCCGAAGTCGGCCAGGCCGACCTGGGCCGGGTCGACGGCGTGCAGGTCGGCCAGGGTATCGACCAGGACGTCGGCGATGCCGCGGCGGTCCGCGGGCGTCTCGGCGAAACCGGGCGGCAGGTCGTCACGGATCGAGTACCCGTCGACCTTGGCCATCACATAGAACGGCACGCCGATTAGGTCGCCCTGGTCCACCAGCAAGATCTTCGGGACCGGAACGGGCGTACTGGCGAGCGCCTGCTGAACCCGGGCCTCCCGGCCCATGTCATGCGCCCGGGGCAGCAGGTGCCCCGACGGGGGCCGTCGCAGCACCACCTGCCCGGCGTCGCTGGTGACGACATAGGTCAGGTTCGACTTGCCGCCGGCGACCAGCGAGGCCTGCGCCTGCTTCCACCGGTCGTCGCCCAGGGTCTTGGCCAGCGCCGGGCCCACGACGTCCAGCCGGATCAGATCATTGATCGGTGTGCCCACCTGATGAGGTTACTATCCGGCGTATGGATTCACCGGCCCTGCAGCGGCGCAATCATTGGGTCAACCACATCGCGCGGCACGCGCATGCCAAGCCCGATGAGGTCTACCTGCGTTTCGAGGGCCGCTCGGTCACCTGGGCCCAGCTGCACGACCGGGTCAACGCGGTGGCGGCGGCCATGGCCGCCCGCGGTATCGGCTTCGGGCACCGGGTCGCGATCATGATGACCAACCGCCCGGAGTTCCTCGAGGTGATGTTCGCGGCCAGCGCGCTGGGCGCGATCGCGGTGCCGGTCAACTTCCGGCTCACCCCGGACGAGGTCGCCTACATGCTCACCGACTCCGGGGCCACGCTGCTGGTCGTGGAGGAGGCGACCGGCGAGACGGCGGCCCGGGCCCGGGCGGCATGCGGCCGCGAGATCGGGTTCGTGTCCACCGGGGCCACGGCGGGCGCCGACCCCTGGTTCGCCGACCCGCCGGACCCAGCCGACCCGCCGGGGGTAGACGTACCGGAGGACAGCCCGGCCCTGATCATGTACACCTCGGGCACCACCGGCCGCCCCAAGGGCGCGGTGCTGTCCCACCAGAACCTGCAGGGTCAGGCGTTCACCCTGATCCGGACCTGGCGGCTGTTCGACGACCACGAGGTCAACCTGTGCGCGGCCCCGCTGTTCCACATCGCCTCGATCGGCTCGGTGGTGCCGATGGCGCTCATCGGCGGGACCACGGTGCTGCTGCCCAGCGGCGGGTTCAGCGCGGCGGGCACACTGGAGATCCTGGAGGCCGAACGGATCACCAGCGTGTTCCTGGTCCCCGCACAATGGCAGCTGCTCTGTGCTGAGTTGCGGGGCAGCGACCCTTCCCTGCCCGGACGTGACCTGTCCGCGCTGAAGACCATCTCCTGGGGCGCGGCGCCCGCCACCACCACGCTGCTGAACCAGATGGCCGCGGCGTTCGGTCAGGCGGTGAACATCGCCGTGTTCGGCCAGACCGAGATGTCGCCGGTCACGTGCGCGCTGGACGGCGCGGACGCGATCCGCAAGATCGGCTCCATCGGCAAGCCGGTGAGCATCGTCGCCACCCGGATTGTGGACGACGACATGAAGGACGTCGCGCCCGGCGAGATCGGCGAGATCGTCTACCGCGGCCCGACCACGATGGCCGGGTACTGGCAGAACCCCGAGGCCACCGCCGAGGCGTTCCGCGGTGGCTGGTTCCATTCCGGCGACCTGGTCCGCGAGGACGACGAGGGCTTCCTGTACGTGGTGGACCGCAAGAAGGACATGATCATCACCGGCGGGGAGAACGTCTACTGCGCCGAGGTGGAGAACGCACTGGCTGCCCACCCGGCCGTCGGCGAGCTGGCCGTGATCGGCCTGCCGCACGAGCGCTGGGGCGAGACCCCGGCCGTGGTCGTAGTGCTGCGGCCCGGCGCGAGCCTGACCGTCGAGGAGCTCCGCGAGTTCGGCTCGGACCGGCTGGCCCGCTACAAGCTGCCGACGGTCCTGCACGTGGTGGAGGGGCTGCCGCGCAACGCCAGCGGCAAGGTGATGAAGAATGTGCTGCGTGGGCAGTTCGCCTGATTAACAGACGCTGACGGACTGGCCCGGAGCTCCTGACGGGAGGCATGTGCATGCCGCTGGATCCGCAGTTCCGCGTCATCTTGAACAACCTGGAGGCCGCGGGCATGCTGCCGCTGGTCCAGGACGGCAACGCGGACTCCAGCCGGGCCCACTACCTGAAGCTGGCCATGAGCCGGCGCGGCCCGGGGTTCACGCCGGAGACGGTGGCCCTGATCACCGACGGGCATTCGCCGGCCGGCGTGCCGGTCCGGATCTTCGAGCCGATCGAACCGCGCCCGGTCACCGTGGTCTACCTGCACGGCGGCGGCTGGGTGGTGGGCAACGTGGAGACCCACGACCCGCTGTGCCGCCGGGTGGCCAACGCGACCGGGGCCCGGGTGATCTCGGTGGACTACCGGCTGGCGCCCGAGCATCCGTTCCCGGCCCCGCTGGACGACGCCGAGGACGTGCTGCGCTGGGTGGCCGCGGAGAATCAGGGGCTCCGGATCGGTGTGGCGGGCGACTCGGCCGGGGCCTCGCTGGCCGCCGGGCTGGCCGTCCGGGCCCGTGACCAGCAGATCCCGCTCGCGGCCCAGCTGCTGTTCTACCCGGCCACCGATCCGGCCATGACCAACGCGTCGGTCACCGAGAACGGCGAGGGCTACTTCCTGACCAAGGCCGACATGGCGTGGTTCTACCAGCAGTACCTGCCGGACGGCGCGGAAAACGCCGCCGAGGCCGACCTGGCCCACGCCGACGTCGCGGGCGTCGCCCCGGCCGTGATCGCCACCGCCGAATTCGACCCGCTGCGCGACGACGGCGCCGCCTACGCGGAGCGGCTGAAGGACGCGGGCGTGCCGGTCGACTACCTGCCCGGTCCCGGGCTCATCCACGGCTTCGCCGCGTTTCTGGGTGTGGTCGACGCGGCCGAGGCCGACGTCGCCGCCGCGCTGGAGGCGTTCAGCCGGTTCCTGCTGGCCTGAAAGCCACTCCCGGCCGCGCGCAACATCTCCCTGATATGCCGGGCTAATACGCCCGTTACCAGGGGGTGAGACGGTGAGCGGCATGGCAGCAGTGACATATGCGGACTGGCGGGGGCACGTAATCGTGTGCGGGCTGCGGGGACTGGGCTTGCGCATCGTCGAGCAGCTGAGCCTGTCCGGCGTCCCGGCCGTGGTGGTCGACGACGACCCGGAGGTGCGGATGGCGCGGATCTTGCGTGACTGGGACGTGCCCCGGATCGCGGCCAGCTCCCGGGTGCCGGAGAGCCTGACCGGAGCTGGCCTGGCCGGCGCCCTGGCGGTGGTCTGCGTGCTGGGCGATGACCTGTCCACGCTGGAGACGGCCCTGCTGAGCCAGCAGCTCCGCCCGGACGTGCGGGTCGTGGTGGAGCTGGAGAACCCGGCCGTGGGCCGGGCCCTGACCCAGGTCGGGGTGGCGGTGCTGGACGTGGCCGGGCTGTCCGCTCCGTCGGTGGTGGAGGCCTGCCTGGGCGGCAACAGCCAGGAACTCACGCTGTCCGGCGAACCGTACATCGCCATCCGGACCAAGGCCGTCCGCGCCGGGACCCTGCGCGAGCTGTACGCGGCGCTGCCACCCATCGCCGTCATCCCCGCCGCCGGCGGCGACGTGGTGATCTGTCCCGGGCGCGACGAACCGGTCGCCGCCGGGGACGAGGTCACGCTGATCGGCACGCCGGAGGAGCTGCGCGCCATCGGGCTGAGCGAGCGTCACGTCGGTGCCAAGCCGCCCGCGACCGCGCGAGCTGTCCGGCGGGTCCGCAGCGTCCGGGCCCTGGCCATGTCCCTGGTGCATGCCGGGGACCGGCGGCTCGCGCTGGCGCTGGCGCTGCTGTTCGCGGTGGTGATCGCCTCCACCGCCGCGCTGCACCTGGCCTTCCGCCTGGCGGGTGCCGGGCATATGTCGGTGCTGGACTCCCTGTACTTCACCGTCGAGACGGTCACCACCGTCGGCTACGGCGACTTCTCCTTCCGTGGCCAGGATCCCTGGCTGATGGTCAGCGCAATCTGCCTGATGATCGCCGGGGCGGTGTTCGTGGCGGTCTTCTTCGCCCTGCTCACCAACGTCGTGGTCGGCCGGCGGATCGAGGAATCCCTCGGGCACGGGCGGATCACCGGCCTGAACGGGCACGTCCTGGTCATCGGCCTGGGCTCGATCGGGCTGCGGGTGGTGCAGCAGCTCATCGCCGCGGGCCAGGACATCGTGGTCGTCGAGCAGGACGAGCACAACCGTCACCTCGGCCAGGCCCGCGACCTGGGCATCCCGGTCGTTATCGCCAACGCGACGCTGCCGTCGGTGCTGGAATCAGTCCGCCTGTCCAGCGCCTCGGCCGTGGCCATCATGACCAGCGACGACCTGGCTAACCTGGAGACCGGCCTGGCCGTCCGGGACCAGCTCGGGCCGCGCTGGGAGACCACCCCGGTGGTGCTGCGGATCTTCGACCAGCAGTTCGCCCGGTCGGTGAAGCACACCTTCGGCTTCACCACCGTCCGCTCGACGGCGGCCCTGGCCGCACCGTGGTTCGTCGGGGCCGCACTGGGCCTGGAGGTGCTGAGCACGTTCTACGCGGGCGACGAGCTTTTGCTGGTGGCACGCCTGAACGTCAGGCCCGACGGGGGCCTGCAGGGGCTGGCCATGAGCGACCTGGGCGCCCGCACCCGGGTGCTGGCGATCCGGCGCGCCGCCGACCCGCTGGTGCTCGATCACCTGCCCCGCCGCACGACCCGGTTCCGCCCGGACGACCAGGCCTTCCTGATCGGCCCGTACTCCGACCTGCTGACCGTGCTGCGCCGGGACCGGCCCGCCCCCCAGGAGGCCCCATCCACCGAGGCCCCCTCCACCGAGGCCGCCGTCACCGTGAGCCGAGCCGGGAACGGAGCAGGCGAGGTAGCACAGCCGCCCCGGTGACCGGCCGGAACTGGTCGGCGGCCGTGCTCAGGGCCTGGTATTCGGCGTCGGTGAGGTCGATCTCGGCCGCCGCGACGTTGCTCTCCAGCTGGCTGACGCTGGACGCGCCCGGGATGGCCACCACGCCGGGGCGGCGGATGACCCACGCGAGCGCGATCTGCGTGGGGCTGGCGTCGTGCGCGGCCGCCACCTCGCGCAGGGCGGCGATCAGGCCGCTGGCCCGCTCGAGGTTGTCCGGCAGGAACAGCGGGCTGGCCGACCGGAGCCGGTTGGCCGGCCGGTGGTCCCGGTCGTAGCGCCCGGACAGCAGTCCCTGGGCCAGTGGGCTGTAGGCGATGATGACGCGGCCGGCTGACTCGGCGTACGGCAGCAGGTCCTGCTCGGGCGCCCGGTCGACCAGGCTGTAGCGCACCTGGTTGCTGAGCACCCGGCCGCCGAGTGCCTTCTCGGCGGCCTGCCAGCGTTCCAGCGAGTAGTTGCTGACGCCGACCTCCCCGACCAGGCCGACTCGCTGCAGGGCACGCATGCCGCGCATGATCGTCCCGTCCCGGATCACCGGGTTCGGCGTGTGGACCTGATACAGGTCGATGCGGCGGACGCCGAGCCGGTTCGCGCTGGCCACGGCCCGCTGTTCCACCACCGGCGCGACGGGCAGCAGCGGCAGGATCTTGGTGGCCAGGAAGGCCGAGTCCCGCTGGTCGCCGAGCGCCTCGCCCAGGATCTTTTCGCTGCGGCCGAACCCGTAGATCTCCGCGGTGTCGAACAGGGTGACGCCCAGTTCCAGCGCCCGCCGGACGATGGCTTGGGCCTCCTGGCCGGCGTAGGACTGGCCGTATCCCCACTCCCGGGATCCGAACTGCCAGGTGCCCAGGCCGATGCGGGAGATTTCGGGGGTAGTGCCGAGGCTGAGGTTGCGCATGCTCCATCATCGGGCATCGCGCCAGCCCGCTGGACAGCGGGCCGCCGCTACCGCTTAGGTGGCGGCTGCGTTAAGCCTTTATCGCCAGCGTTTGTCCTTCTTGGCCTGTCGTCGCATCTCGATGCCGCGGCGGTATTCGGCCTGAATGTGATCGGGCCCGAATTGCCCCGCTCCCCAGCGGACCAGCCGGCCGCCGTTGCATCCCGGGCAGCGGCGGAACGTCCAGGTGAAGATCCCTCCGCGGTGCTCACCGGTGCCGTTACAGCTGCCCCATCCAGTATGCCGGACCCGGGGATGCAGGCGAACGCTGAAGAAATACGCGACGAACAGGCCGATAGCCGCGAGAACCAGACCCAGGACGTTGAACGCGGCAAATCCGACAATCAGGATGAGTAACAAGATCCACGGAAAGTGCGCCTTTTGCATAGGCCGACGATACGGGACGCAAAGCACTGCCGTACCGAAAGCCGGGCGGTATGGCTCATATGAACTACGCAATTGCCGCTATTGCCAGGCGGCCTGCCGAGCCTGGGCTACAGGGGTGCCGGGAGGGCGGAACCGAGGCCGTTCGGCCTGAAAGTCTTGTGGGTTAGTGCCCGGACATGCCGCCGTCGACGGCCAGCGTGATGCCCGCAACATAGGCCGAGGCCGGGCTGGCCAGGAAGATCACGGCGGCGTCGATCTCGTGCTGCTCCCCCAGGCGGCCCAGCGTGGAGGTGTTCGTGATGAACTCCTGCAGATTGTCCGCCGGGATTTCCTGCGTCATCTCGCTGCGGAAGTAGCCCGGCGCCACCGCGTTGACCCGGATCCCGCGGCGAAGCGACCACTGCTGGTTCAGGTCCCGGGTCAGCCCGATGAGCCCGGCCTTGCTGGCCGCGTAGGACGCCTGCGGGGCCCAGGACTTGACCAGGCCCAGCACGCTGGCGATGTTGACGATCGCCGAGCCGGGCGGCATGACCCGCGCCGCGGCCTGCGCCATCCAGTACGCGCCAAGCAGGTTGACGTCGATGACCTGGCGGAACTCCTCCGGGGTCTCGCGCAGCGCGGGGATGGCCGTGCCCATGCCCGCGTTGTTGATGAGCACGTCCAGGTGGCCGAAGTGCTCCACCGTGGCCTGGACCGCGGCCTGGCAGGCGTCCGGGTCGGTGACGTCGGTCTCCACCGCCAGCGCCTTGCGGCCCAGGTCCTGGATCTGGCGGCTGGTGGCCTCCAGGCCGGAGCGGCGCCGGGCGGCCAGGGCCACGTCCGCCCCGGCCTGGGCCAGCGCCCGGGCGAAGCCTGCCCCGAGGCCGCTGCTGGCCCCGGTGACCAGGGCAACCTTGCCTGCCAGGGAGAACCGCTCCAGGATCGGCACGTCGGGATCGGTCACGAATCTCCCTTCGTGGCTTGCTCACGCAGGACGTTCTTCTGGATCTTCCCGGTGGAGGTCTTGGGCAGGTCGCCGAACTCGAACCGCTTGGGGACCTTGAACCGGGCCAGCTTCTCCCGGGCGAAATCTGCCAGCGCGGACGCGTCGACGTCGTCGTTCCGCAGTACCACGAAGGCGACCGGCACCTCGCCCCAGCGCTCGTCGGGCACCCCGACCACGGCGCTCTCCACCACCGACGGATGGCTGTCGAGCACCCGCTCCACCTCGACCGAGGCGATGTTCTCACCGCCGGAGATGATGATGTCCTTGCCCCGGTCGCGGATCTCGATGTAGCCGTCCGGATGCTGCACGGCCAGGTCACCGGTCAGGAAGCAGCCGCTGCGGGTAACCTCCTGGGTGGCTTCGGTGTCGCGGTAGTAGCCGAGCATGACGTTGTTGCCGCTGACCGCGATCTCGCCGATGGTCTCGCCGTCGGCCGGGACGTCCTTACCCTGCTCGTCGAGCACCCGCAGCGGGCGGGCGATGATGTTGGGCGCTCCCTGCCGGGCACGCAGCGTGGCCCGCTTGTCCGGGTCCAGGCTGTCCCAATCCGGCTGCCACTCGTTGATGGCGAGGGGGCCGTAGGTCTCGGTCAGGCCGTACAGGTGCGTGACGGCCAGCCGCATGTCGTCCAGCCGGGCCAGCAGAGTGGCCGACGGCGGCGCGCCGCCGGTGTCCACGTGCACCTCGTGCTCGAGCGGCCCGGCCGCGGGATCTTCGGCGATCATGGTCAGCACGGTCGGGGCCCCGCTGAAGTGAGTGATCCCCTCGGTGCGCAGCAGATGCCAGATCTGTGCGGTGTCCACCGTCCGCAGGCAGACGTGCGTGCCGCCCGCCGCGGTGACGGCCCAGGTGAAGCACCAGCCGTTGCAGTGGAACATCGGCAGGGTCCACAGGTAGCGTGCGCCGGGGCCCAGCCCGGCGTGGTAGGCCATCGCCACCGCCTGCAGGTAGGCGCCACGGTGGTGGTACATCACGCCCTTCGGCCGGCCGGTGGTCCCGCTGGTGTAGTTGACCGCCAGCAGCTGGCGCTCATCGATCGGGCCGGTGCTCGCGCCGGCCGGGTCGGCGGCGGCCAGCCAGCCCTCGTAGCCGTCGTCCGGGCCGCCCGCGATGACGTACGGCAGGCCGGCCTGATCGGCCAGGCTCTGGGCCCGGTCGGCGAACTCGTGCGTGGCCACCAGGATCGAGGCGCCGCAGTGGTCCAGGATGTCGGCCATCTCCGTCGCCGACTGCCGGATGTTCAGGCTCACCAGGGCGGCGCCCAGCATCGGCACGGCCTGATGCAGCTCCAGCATCACGTGGCTGTTGGTGCACAGCGCCGCTACCCGGTCCTCGCGCCCGATGCCGCGGCTGTGCAGCGCGCTGGTCAAGCGGCGGCAGCGGTCGAGCAGCTCGGCGTAGGTGAACTGGCGCTCACCGTCGATCACGGCGATCCGGTCGGCGAATACGGCCGCCGAGCGGTCCAGGAACGAGGCGGGCGTTAGCGGGGCGAAGGTGAACTCTGCCATCATCGGGGCCTTTCCAGCATGTGGCGTGTTAACCGGATCCTATTCCGGGCCGGGCCGCCGTCCAGTGGGCCGGTCCCGCAGGCCGGTCCGGCAGACCAACGCCAGGCGAACTTGCCTGCTGAGGCGTCTTGTGACGCGGCGCGTCCGTTGATATAAGGCGCATAACCCGCAAGGATGCAAAGATAACTGTGACCCCGACCGCAACAGCTACAGCATCTCAACGAGGAGGCACCATGGCCGGCAAGTTCGTGCTCAAGAAGGGTTCCAGCGGCAAGTACCACTTCAACCTGGTGGCCGGCAACGGGCAGGTCATCGCCACCAGCGAGACCTACGAGCGCAAGGCCTCGGCGCTGAACGGGATCGAGTCGGTCAAGAGCAACGCCCCCGACGCCGAGATCGACGACCAGACCGAGGAGTAGCCGGCGGGCCGGACCCCTCTCTTCAGCTGGCCCGGCCTCAGCTAGCCCGGCCTCAGCTAGCCCAGCCTCAGCTGGCTTGGCCTTGGCTGGCCCGGCCTCAGCCGGGCAGCCAGGCCGCCAGTGAGATGATCTCGGTCGCGATGTCGCCAGTGGTCCGGTTATCTGTCGCTACCCGGTGGACCGTGACGGGCGCCCGCCGGTCCAGTTGGCGCGCCATCTTCTCACTGCGCTGGATGTGCCAGTCCAAGGCGGTGCCGATCTCGCGTTGCGCCAGGCGCTGGCGGGCTGTGGTGTCTTCGCAGGTCAGCAGCACGGGCGTGATTCGCGGATCGCCGCCGATCGCGGCCTTTAGCTCGGCGCTCACGTGACCGAGCACGCTCGCCGTGTTGGTATAGATCAGCCGCCGGTAGCCGAGTTCGCGGTAGTTGGCCCACATCGCGGCCAGGTTCCGCTCGGCCAGGTGGTGCTCCCACGGCGCCGGGTACGCCATGTCCAGGTTGTCGCCCTCGATGAGGCCGTGCCGGACCTTCGCGGCAGCCAGCTGAACGTGCATCTCGGCGGCCACGCTAGTCTTCCCCACACCGGACCGGCCCCCGATGAGTACCGCCTCGGTTCCGGGCGGCTGTTCTCTTGTTATCACGAACACTTTGGTACGCCATACCCGTCACGGTTGGCAGGCCGTCCCAAGCGAGCTGCCACGCCCGCCGATGGGTGCGTGATGGGATGGAATTGGAGATGGAGCACGGACTGCGGCGGTGGCGTCAGGCTCCGCGACGGCTCTGCCTAGCTGCGTAGCTGCGAAGTGCCCGCAGGAAGTCGATCTCGCGGAACGCAGGCCAGTAGGCATCGCAGAAGTACAGCTCAGAGTGCACGGTCTGCCAGAGCAGGAAGTTGGACACGCGCTGCTCACCGCTGGTTCGGATGATCAGGTCGGGGTCGGGCTGCCCGGCTGTATACAGGTGCCGGGCGATGTCGTCAGTGGTGAGGGCCTCGGCGAGCCCGGTGAGCGTGCCACCCTCATCTGCCTGCTTGTATAGCAGCGCGCGGATCGCGTCGAGCACCTCCTGGCGCCCACCGTAGCCGATGGCGAGTGTCACGTGCGCTCCGGTGGCGCGCTCCCTGGTCGCCTCGACCGCCTCTTTCAGCGCGCGGGCAGTCGTGTCGGGCAGCACGTCGAGCGTGCCCGCGATATGGACCTGCCAGGTGGCCCCCGGCCGGGCCAGCCGGGCGGCGAGGACGTCTTCGATGAGCTGCATAAGGAACGCGATCTCGGCGTCACCGCGCCGTTGCAGGTTTTCCGCGGAGCACACGAACACGGTCACGTGCCTGATCCCGGCCCGCTCGCACCAGTTCAGGAAATCTTCGACGTGCTCAGCGCCGCACTTGTGCCCCAGGCTGGGACTGGCCAGCCCCATTTGCCGTGCCCAGCGGCGGTTGCCGTCCATGATCAGCCCGACGTGCCTGGGCAGCGTGACACCGGACAGCTCCCTGCGCA
>JBAPYC010001124.1:0-1503 GCA_049284535.1 Streptosporangiaceae bacterium | reverse complement strand
GGAACGCGGCGATGGCGGCGGCGCGGATCTGGGCCACGTTGCGGGCGGCATCGGCGCGCAGGGACGCGCCCGGCACTTCGGCGGCTTCCCGGCCTCCCGGCGGGCTAGTCCTCGGGCTCATCTATCCGTCCTGAACAACTTGACGCTAGGGTCAACTTGACCATAGGGTTAACTTAACTCAAGGGTCAAGTTAACCTTAGCGTCGTGCATAGGAGCAGGCCGCCCATGCCCCCATCCATCGCCGTCTTCGGCGCCGGACCCGGCCTCGGCCGGGCCGTCGCCCGCCGCTACGCGAGAGCCGGCTACACCGTCGTCCTGGTAGCCCGCCGCCAGGACCCGCTCGAGGAGCTGGCGGCAGACCTGGCCAGCATCGGCGCGACCGCCCACGTCTTCACCGCCGATCTGTCCGACACCGACGCCGTGCCACGGCTGGCCAGGCAGATCCGCGGCGCGGCCGGGGATCCCGGTGCGATCTACTACGGTGTCTCTGCCGGCGGGTTCATTCCGGCTGCCGCCCTGACTCCCGAGCGTGCCCGGGGCTTCATGCCGCTGGCTGTCTACACGCTGCTGGCACTGGTGCAGGAGTTCCTGCCGGCCATGCTCGAACACGGAGACGGCGCCATCTTGAGCGCGCAAGGCGCCAGCGCCGTGCGGGGCATGCCGAACATCGCCGGCGGGTTCGCCCTGGCCGCGCAGCGCAACTACCTGCAGTCGCTGCACGCCGCAGTGGCCGACGCGGGCGTCTACGTCGGCGGCCTCTACATCGGCGCGGCTATCAAGCACACCCCCTTCCATGCCCAGCGGGAGGCGGCCAGGGCGGCCGGAACCCCCGTGCCGGACATGCCCGAGGTCGACCCGGACGATCTCGCCAGCCTTCTCTGGACCATGCACAGCACGAAGAGCCAGCCGGAAGCCACCTACCCCACCGGCCTTTCCGGTCACTGAGCAGCCCGGCGGCAGGCGCCTGGGTGCGGATCCATTCTCGACTGGACCCAGAGCACGGCCGGCCGGGGCCAATGCCGGCCAGACTGACTCCGCCGGGATACTGATGAACGCATGACCGCAGCAAGACTCGTCGCGGTCACAGGGGGCCCATATGACTTTCGAGTACTCGAACCTCAACGACCGGTCCCCGGGCTGGTTCCTGCGCCTCGCCCGTCATCTGCTGCCCGGCGTCGGCCTCGTCGAGAACGAAATCAAGCCGTACGCTCAAGGCTGGCAAGAACGCAACCTGGAGGCACTCGCCTCGGCCGATCCACTGTGGGTGGTGCTCGGCGATTCGCTCTCCCAGGGCGTCGGTGCGAGCTCGATAGAGCACAGCTGGGTGCTGCAGACGTGGCGCGCCCTCGCCGACCGCGGCGTCCGCTACCGGATCGTCAACCTGTCATTCAGCGGCGCGCGTGTCAACGACGTGCTGAAGCGGCAGATCCCGGCGCTGGCAGGGTTGTCTGCAACTCCCGAGCTGGTCACGGTGCTCATCGGGAGCAACGACATCATCAAGCG
>JBAPYC010001123.1:0-1586 GCA_049284535.1 Streptosporangiaceae bacterium | reverse complement strand
GCGTGATCGTGGCCAGCACCGTGATGGCGAGATAGAAGATCCGGGGGGCAGTGTCGGGATAACTGTCGAGCTGGCGCCCCTTAATCGCGGAGAGCCAGGTTGGTCTGCTGGGGACTGCAGTCTGCGTAGCACCTGACATGCGGTCACTCCTTCGTGATCTGAGTAGGCCAGGCCAGTGAACTAGACGGTAACCCCCGCCAGGTAACAGATCAACAATTTGTTTCACGAAATCAGGCGGACGCGGCCAGGCGGGTCGTACCGGTGGGTAACGTAGAGTCCAAGATTTTTGCACGCAAGGTGCAGTAATGGCGCCGGCGGCGGTACGCGGCCACCGTAAGCGCCGGCCAGCCCAAGGCAGGAGGTGGCTCGTGCCAGCAGCCAGCCAGCCGCGTTCTGCCCGGTCAGCGGCTCCCCTCCCGAGGACCGGATCTTCGTCCGGCCGCCCGTTTAGCCGGACCCCGTACGGGGCCGGCCTTTCCTGGCCGCTGCCTGCCGACGCGAGCTGCGCCCGGGTCGCGCGGGGATTCGCGCGGGAGGCATGGGAGGCGTTCCGGCTGCCGGCCGAACTTCTCGACGACACGGTGCTGGCAGTGAGTGAGCTCGCGGCCAACGCCTGGCGGCACGCCCTGGGCGGCGAGCCGCGGCCGGGGCCGGCTCGGGCGGGCTGGACCCTGCCCGAGCTATGGGCCTACCCGCGCGGCGCGGGGGCGTCCGCCGAGATGGTGTGCGGAGTCTTCGACTCCTCGGCCGATACCTGGCCGCCGGCTCACCCGGGGCCGCCTGACCTGCTAGCTGCCGGGGCGCCGAGCACTCTTCCGCCAAATGTGATCGATACAGGCGTGATCGATGCCGCCGTGATCGATGCGGGCGAGGCCGGATCCGGGCGCGGGCTCGCCATCGTCCGGGCACTGTCGGACGCGGCGGGCTGCCAGCGTACCCGTTCGCGGCTCGCCGCCGATTCCGTCGCCGGCAAGGTCGCCTGGTTTTCCATAAGGATCCCAGCTGCCGCGCCTGAGTCCTCGGCCGCAGGGATCACGCCGGTTCAGGCGGCCCGGACCCTGGCCCGCCTGCTGACCGCGCGGGGCATCGCGGCGGTCAGCCGTCACCGCGGTCTGGCGCGGTCAACTGTGTCCACCGCGGCCGGGATGACGGTGTGCTGCCAGGACGGGGCGTTCGAGGGCCCGGGCGGCCGGCGTGGTTTCACCGATCTAGCCGACGTCCTGGAGGACATCGTCTGGCGGCATGAGGAGAGACGCTGCGCCGGGCGCCAGGGTTGACTTCCGGTCGCAGGTTATAGCACCCTAAGTGCAAATTCTGCAGCCATCCCGCTCGACTTCAGGAGCCACAGTGGATTTCAACCTGGCGGTGACGTTGCGGGAATCGGCTCGTCGCGTGCCGGGCAAGGCGGCCGTGATCCTGGGCGAGACCAGGATCAGCTATGCCGAGCTCGACGGGCTGTCGGACCGGGTGGCCGCGAACCTGGCGGCGAGCGGTCTCGCAGCCGGCGACCGGGTCGGGCTGCAATTGCCGAACATCCCGCAGTTCGTCATCGCCTACTTCGGCATCCTCAAGGCGGGCGGCGTCGT
>JBAPYC010001122.1:0-19320 GCA_049284535.1 Streptosporangiaceae bacterium | reverse complement strand
GGCGGTGCTGGCGGCCGGCCGCCAGCACCGGCTGAAGATCACCCCTCGTGTCTCCGACGATGCGGGGCGGCTGGTGGTAGCCGCGGCCCTGCCTGCACTGGCCGTGCTTCCGTGGCTCGGCGCGGGTGCCACGACGCGGCTTGTGCTCATCTGCTCAGCCCTGATCGGGGGCGGCCGGGCTATCACGTACCAGCTCCTGCGGACTGCGCGACGTCGCGGCACGCTGGCCGACAATGTCGCAATCGTCGGGACGGGACCCGCGGCAGCGGAGCTGGCCCGGCTGGCTCAGGCGCGTACGGAACTGGGCCTGCGGGCCATCGGCTTCGTTGGCAGCCCATCGGCCTGCACGGCCCTGCCGCTGCCGGTGCTAGGGCAGACCGCCGACCTAGCCGACGTGATCCAGCGGCACCAGATCGGGCGAGTCATTGTGGCGTGCAGCGCCGACGGAGAGCCGGCAGTTCTGACTGGGTTGCGCGCTGCCCGTGATCTTCATGCCGACATCTGTGTCCTGCCCATGGTGCCCGAGCTGGGCAGCGCGGTGCCACGTTCGGTTCTGGACGAGATCTGGGGCCTGCCCCTTGTTCCGCTACGCCGGACCGGAGCGGCCAGCCGGCTGGGCAAGCGCATGTTCGATCTGATCGCCGCCGTCATCCTGCTGCTCCTCACCAGCCCGCTGATCTTCATGTTCGGCGTGGTGACGCGGCTGCAGCTACGCCGGCCCGCGATCTTCCGGCAGGTGCGCGTGACCGGGTCCGGGCAGCTCGCTGAGGTCGTCAAGCTCAGGACGATCGACGGCTACCAGAACCCGGACACCTGCTGGGCTGTGCCCATGCAGCGATCCACGGCATTCGGGCGGTTCCTCCGGGGGACCCACCTGGACGAGCTGCCTCAGCTGACCAACGTGGTGCGCGGGCACATGTCGCTGGTAGGGCCGAGGCCGGAGCGGCCGTACTTCGCCCGCCGTTTCGAGCAGGAGATACCTGGCTACCCGGACCGGTACCGGGTGAAGGCGGGACTGACGGGCTGGGCTCAGGTCCACGGACTGACCGGCGACACCTCCATCCACGACCGGGCACGCTTCGACAACGCATACATCGAGAACTGGTCGTTCTGGCTGGACCTCGTCGTACTCGCCCGGACCGTGTCCGGCGCCCTCAAAGGTGTCGTGACCCACCCGGCCGGCCACACGCCCCGCGCGGCGATACCCGCAACCGAACCGCCAGCACCGGATGGCCCTCGCGGGCCGTCCCGTCCCTAGGGAACCAGACATGAAAGTTCTCCACGTCATCACCGGCCTGAACGTTGGCGGGGCCGAGCTTCAGCTGCGCTCGATCCTGCAAAATACCCGGCACGAGGCAGAGGTGCTCACGCTCTACAACCCGGGACCGGTAGCGGACATGATCCGGGCCGATGGCGGGAGCGTGCGTGACCTCGGCATGACCAGCAATACCCAGCTTTGGGCACTGCCCAAGCTCTACCGCCTGATCCGGGAGGGGCGGTACGACGTCGTCCACACTCACCTGTACCGCTCGCAAATCTACGGACGGCCCGCCGCCTGGCTGGCCGGCACCCCGGTCGTACTCAGCACGGAGCACTCCATCGGTGAGACACACCTCGAACGGCGGCAGATGACAGCAGGGGTCCGTGCTCTGTACCTCGCCACCGAACGCCTCTCGGCAGTGACCATCGCGGTGTCACCGACCGTGCGGGACCGGCTGGTCAACTGGGGGCTCAGCCCAGGCCGGGTGACCGTCATCCCCAACGGCGTGGATCTGGGCCGGGTGGCCTTCGATCACGCCGCGCGGAAGCGGATCAGGGCCGAACACGGGATTGCTTCCGGCGACTACGTCATCGGGGTTCTCGGCCGGCTCGATGCGAACAAGCGCTTCGACCTGGTGATCGAGGCGGCAGCACCGCTGCTGGATGCGACCACCAAGCTGATGATCGTCGGCAAGGGCGACGAGCAGCAGCACCTCACCGAGGTTGCGGCGGCCAACGGTGTCACCGACCGGGTCATCTTCACCGGCGAGCGGCACGATGTCGCGGCCATGCTATCCGCGACCGACCTGTTCGTCGCGTCCTCCGCGCAGGAGACCTTCGGTCTTTCCGTGCTCGAGGCGCTGGCCAACGGCGCCCCAGCGTGCTACACGACCTGCCCGGCTCTGAGCGGCATCGACGTCGACGGCAGGGCCCGCCAGGTGCCGGGAACGGTTGCCGGCATGCGGGTGGCGCTGGCGGCTGAGGTGTCCGCCGGCCACCGGGACCGGCTGGCGGTTCCCGCCGTCGAGGCCGAGTACGGCATCGAGTCGGTAACCGCCCGGATCGATGACCTTTACGAGGAGCTCGCCCGGACGTCACGGCGGCGCTTCCGCCGCCGTGCGCTGGCCGGGCCGCCGGCCACGGCTATCCCGGCGCGAGCAGTATTTCCCGGCGCCGCGGCAGCGAGTGCGCCCGGCCAGAACGTTGCAGACGCCGAGACGGGACCGTCGTCGGCCGCCGAGAAGGTGGGAGCCTGATGAAGTCGTTCGTGACGGGGGCAGCCGGATTCATCGGGTCACACCTGACAGCGGCGCTGCTGGACGCCGGACACGAGGTGGTTGGGCTCGATGATCTGAGCACCGGTCAGCTCGACAACCTGGCCGGGCCGGCCGGCAACCCGCGCTTCCGGTTCGAGCAAGGCTCGATCCTGGACCAGGATCTGGTTGGCGAGCTGGCCGACGGTGCGGACCGCGTTTTCCACCTGGCCGCGGCCGTTGGATCGTTCGTCATCCGCGACCGGACCCTGGAGAGCCTGCGCACCAACATTCATGGCACAGAAAATGTCGTCGAGGCAGCGCATCGCAATGGTGCCCGCATCCTGATCGCCTCGACCAGCGAGATCTACGGCAAGAACGACAAGGTCGGGCTGCGTGAGGATGACGACCGCATCATCGGATCGCCGCTGCGATCACGCTGGAGCTATGCCGAGGCCAAGGCCATCGACGAGAGCCTGATCGACGCCTACGTCCGTGAACGCGGGCTGTGGGCGGTCATCGTCCGGCTTTTCAACACCGTCGGGCCACGGCAGACCGGGCGCTACGGCATGGTGATCCCCAGATTTGTCCAGCAGGCCCTGGCCGGGGAGCCGCTGACCGTTTTCGGCACGGGACAGCAGATCCGCTGCTTCTGCCACGTGGGGGACGTCATCCCGGCGCTCAGCGCGCTCATCGAGACGGACAGCGCCTGTGGGCACGCCGTGAACCTGGGCAGTTCCGAGCAGGTCTCCATCGAGCAGCTGGCCCGCCGGGTGATCACCCTGACTGGCTCGGGCAGCGCGATCAAGCGGCTGTCATACCTGGAGGTCCTGGGCTCAGGTTACGAGGACATGATGCGGCGGGTACCCGACTGCTCGTTCGCTGGCGAGCTCGTCGGGTTCAAGGCTGCCCACACCCTGGACGACATACTTCGCGACGTCATAGCGGACAAGCTCAGCCGGGGAACAGGCGGACATAGCGGCGACAGCCAGGACCGGGTCCCATCATCGGCCGCCCCGCCTGAGACCGCGCGGGCAGGAATCTGAGGGCTGGCGGACATTGTGCGAACCCACGTGCAGGCCGATGCCGTGCCCGACGGTCACGCCGCCGGGCACGGCCGGTCAGGCGGCCATCGCCGCACGCGGCGCCGGAGCCGGTGGGTCCTGTGGTCCGGGGCCGTGCTGCTGGCTGCGGCACTGGCTGCGGCCGGGCTGTTCGTGGCCGGCATGACCGGCACGAAAGGTGGGCCGGCTCCGCGGACCACCGTCGCGGCCCTGCCGTACTGGAGCTTCAGCAACGGTACCGATACGGTCCTGGGAAACCGGCAGGACTTCACCGAAGTCTCGCCCTGGATATACGGGCTATCAGGCAGCGGTCAGGTCGTGGTCCAAGAGCCGTCCCGCCAGCCGCAGGTGACGGCGGACATCAGCCGCCTGCGTGCCGCGGGCCTGCGCATCCTGCCGACCATTGCGAATGTCACCGGCGGGAACTGGGCGTATCAGCCAGCCGCCCTTATCCTGCACAACCCAGGCGAGATGAGCCGTTCGGTCGCCGCTATCACCACCCTGGTCACTCAGCAGGACTATGCCGGGGTCGACATCGACTTCGAGGGATTGCACGCCGCCGACCGCCAGGCGTTCAGCACCTTCATCACCGACCTGGCCGCCGCCATGCACGCCCATGGCAAAATGCTCTCCGTCGCGGTGTTCGCCAAGACCACCGACGCCGGCTACGGCGGGCAGAACGTCGCCCAGGATTACGCAGCCATCGGCCGGGCCGCCGACCAGGTCCGGCTGATGGCGTACGACTACCACTGGAGCACCTCGCCGCCGGGTCCCATCGCTCCCGTGGGCTGGATCCGCGACGTAATGGCCTATGCGAAGACACAGATCCCGCTCAGCAAGATCATCCTTGGGATACCCGTCTACGGCTACGACTGGGTCGGCGATAAGGGCAGCGACCTCACCTGGCAGCAGGCGGTCAAGCTAGCCACTGTGCACCGGGCGGAAATCCACTATGACCGGGCTAGCCAGTCGCCCTGGTTTTCCTACACCGATTCCTCCGGACGGGCCCACCAGGTGTGGTTCGAAGACCCGCAAAGCTCCGCGGCCAAGTTCGCCGTCGCCAATGATGAGAGCGTCGGTGGCGTTTTCCTGTGGATGTACGGCGACGAGGCACCCGGAACATGGTCGCTGCTCCATCAGCACCTGCCGGTCGCCGGCCAGTCCGCCGCCGGCCAGACCGGGAGGTCGTGATGCCCTGGTGGGCCATGGTCCTGCTCGTCTTCGGCCTCAACTTCACGTTGTGGGGATTGGTCGGCGCCTGCCGTCGGCTCGACACCGGTATCGTCCGGAGTCGCCACCGCATTGCCGTCCGCCGGTTCGCCGGGCTCAAGGAGCTCCAGCCAGACGGGGGCGCTGACCACCTCCGTAAGCGGGGCCGGGCAGAGTCCGGCCCGCAGCGCCGGAGCGGCTTCACCGTCATGGACGTCGCGGTGCTCATCCCAGCGCACAACGAGGCGGAGGTCATCGCGGAGAGCCTCGCGGCGATCATGGACTTGGTCCCCGCCTGGAACGTGCATGTGGTGTCCGACGCCTCAACCGATATGACGGTCGCGATCGCGCGGTCAGCTGGTGCGAAGGTCTACCAGACTGAGCGGAATCTCGGTAAGGCCGGTGCCCTGCAGGATGCGATCCAGCGGTTTCGCATTGCTGACCGGTTCTCCGTCGTGATGCTGCTCGACGCGGATACCCGCGTCGAGCAGGGCTACTTTGCCGCCGCGTTGCCGCTGTTCGACGACCCCGAGGTGGTCGCGGTCGCGGGCTGTGTCCGGACTGCAGCGGACCGGGCTTTCTCGTTCATGGGACAGCTCCTCACTAATCACCGTCGGCGCATTTACGCGATCGGTCAGCGGATGCTGAAATACGGCCAGACCTGGCAGCGGCTCAACGCCACCCATATTGTCCCGGGCTTCGCGAGCCTCTACCGCACCGACGTGCTGCCGCACATCGACATGAATCCCCCAGGTCTGGTCATCGAGGACTTCAACATGACGTTCGAGGTCTACCAGAAACGTCTGGGCAAGGTAGGTTTCACGCTTTCGGCGGTGGCGATCACCCAGGACCCGGATAACTTCCGCGACTACGTGAAGCAGACTCGGCGCTGGGCACTCGGCTTCTGGCAGACAGTACGGCGGCACGGTTTGCGGGCCAACCTGTTCAGCGTCATGCTGAGCCTGCTCATGCTGGAACTGGTGACCTCCAGTGTCATCTTCCTGGTGCTGCCGCTGGTGCTGGCGATCCTGGTCATGCCCGAGCTGATCGGTGGGGCGCAATTCTGGCCGGGATTCGGCGGTGTCTACACGGTGACCGCAGCGCATATGCGGCTGCCCACCATTCTTTTCGGCGTCCTCATTCCGGATCTTGTCATCACCGTTATTGTCTCCGTGCTGGAGCGCAGGCCTTCCATGCTGTTGTTTGCCGGGTTCTTTCCCGTTCTGCGGGTGGTCGACTCCGCTATTGGGCTCTACGCGATTCTGCTGACATTCCGGTCGCGATCCAACGGCCGCTGGAAGAGCCCCGCCCGCCAGGTAAACCCGGCCTCGCTGGAGCCACCGGTGGCGCTGCCGCCCGAAATGGAGGCGACTCAGCTGATGCCCCTGTTGCAGATGAGATCTGAGACCATCTCTGGGACAGATATTAAGGAAGTGGCTATTCCGGAGGCCGTCTCGCGGCGGTATGTTGAGAAAAGTCGCGATGCGAGCTGTTGAAGACGGGATGATCCGTATTGTGGGAGCCCAGTCCCTGAAGCCGCTGCGGGTCCTGCTGATTGACGACCACCTGATGGTCGCCGAGGTGCTGGCGGCCCGGCTATCAGCCGCGGAAGATATCTGGGTTGCCGGGCGCTGTTCCGCAACGGACCCGAATCTGCCCGACGTCGTCCGCCGACTGCAGCCCGATGTGATCACCATTGAGGTCGAACCGTTCGGCCCCGCGACGGGGACGGTTCTCCGGGAGCTTATCGCCGCCCGTCCCGAGGCCAAGGTCGTGGTGCTCAGCGCGGAAAGCGACATAGCGCTTGCACTTGAGGCGGCCCGGGCCGGTGCGGCGGCGTGGGTGGCGAAGAGGCAGAGCGCCGCCGAACTCGAAGCCATCATCCGGGGCGTACACCGCGGCGAGTCGTGGTATCCCCCGGAGATGCTCGGTGAGATCTTGCGTGGCCTGCGCGCGGACGTCACCCGGGCGGGCGAAGATGCAGATGTCCTGGACATGCTGAGCCCACGTGAGCGTGACGTGCTGTGCAGGATGATGGAAGGCAAGCACGGCCGGGAGATAGCCCGGGACCTGACGATCTCAACGGACACGGTCCGCACGCACATCCGCAACATCTTCACCAAGCTGGATGTGCACAGCCGCCTCGAGGCGGTCCGGGTAGCGCGGGCAGCGGGCCTGAGCATGCAAGAATCGCCCGGGTGAGCCAGGCGGTCGAAGCCCGGGGCAGCGACCAGGTCCAGCGGGTCGCCACGGTGATCACCCGGCTCGAGGGGGGCGCCGGAATACTCGCCTTGCGCGGCGCGATGGTGCTTGACGCCCAGACCTTCGGGCTGACGCTGGTGACCGGCCGGGGGAGCCCGCGGCTGCTGGACCAGGCCCGCGCGGCCGGGCTCAGAGTCCTGATCGAGCCGTCGCTGCGACCAGAGATTGATCCTCGGCACGACGCCTTGGCCGCGAGTCGGCTGTATGCCCTGTTGCGCGGGGAGCATTTCGACGTGGTTCACACTCATACGGCCAAGGCCGGTGTGCTAGGCCGGATGGCGGCCCGTCGCGCAGCGGTGCCGTGGATCGTGCACACCTACCACGGCTTTCCGTTCCACGAGTTCCAGTCGCGGAGCCGGCGTGCCGCCTACGTGGCAATCGAGCGAAGACTTGGTCATATCACCGATCTGGCCCTGTGCGTGGGCACCGGCGTGGCCGTTGAGGCCATCCGGCGCGGCTTGGTTTCTCCCGAGCGGATCCGCACGATCGGGGTAGTGGTCGAGAACGACGGTGCAGCTGCGCGATGGGGGCCGGCGTCCCCGAATGAGCGGCCGTGCAATGAGTCGTCCCGCCGGGAGACCGCACGCCACCGCCTAGGGATTCCGCCCGGCGCCACAGTCGTCGGCGCGGTGGGACGGCTGACCTACCAGAAGGCACCCGAAGACTTCGTCGAGATGCTGCGGCGGCTGGGCCGTTCCGGTGTCGTAGGCGTCTGGGTCGGCGACGGGGAGCTGGCTGAGACGGTGCGCCGGCGGTCCGCTGCCGGGCCGCCCGTACGGATCATCCTGGCGGGTGAGCGTGCCGACGTCCCTGAGCTGCTGCCGGCCTTCGACGTTTTCGCTCTGCCCAGCCGGTATGAAGGGTTGCCCACGGCGGTGGTGGAGGCGATGATGTGCGGCATCCCGGTGGTGGCGACGGCCGTCAACGCAGTTTCGGACGTCGTCGTACCGGGAGAAACCGGTCTCCTGGTGCCTCCCGGCCGACCGGATCTGATGGCTGCGGCGATAGGGTACCTGCTGGACTCGCCGGGGGTTGCGGCGCGGATGGCCGAGGCGGCGCGGGCCCGGCTAGGCGATCGGTACGGCTTGACCGCCTTGCGGTCCGCGCTGGTAGAGGCATACCGCGGCGGGTGAGCCTCGCTCGGTCCGTATCCGTAGCCGAGGAATTTATCGCCCCAATGACCTATTTTCGTGACGTTGTACTCCATCGGCCGATGTGGCGCGTCTAACTGACGAACCGAGGGAGACGGTTGGCGCGCACGTGGTCTGGCAGGTGATGCGCTACTGAGTGGGGATGGGCGCCGGGTGCGGCTGTGTGCTGACGTGGTGCCATTCATGCCGCCGGATGGCGGTGCATACCTGCTTTGTGTGTTGCATCGGAAGGCTTTAGATGTCACGTGTGGCGGGCCGCTTCTGGGTCGAGGTGTGTGGGGCGCACGGAGGCGGATGATAAGGTGACCAACATCGTTGTTGGCGATAATCACAAGATATTCCTGGATGCTCTTGCGATGGTGCTGGGAGGCCGGGGTTTCACGGTTAACGTGGCTGGAAGTGAGCCCGAGATCCTCGCGGCAGTGACTCGCTATCAGCCCGACGTTTGCCTGATCGATCACTATTTCGGCCGGGGCAACTCTCCGGAGATGATTGGCCAGGTAATCGCCGCGTGCCCATTCACCAAGGTGCTCGTGCTTAGTGCGGATTCTGACCCCAATGGGGTGCTTGAGGCGCTTAAGAGCGGCGCGTCTGGATATATGCACAAGACCCGGGGCGTCACTGCACTTACCGGGGCCATCGGCCGGATTCTTCGCGGCGAGGTTGTCGTTGACGTGCCGAAGAGCGCCAGTTCGAAACGTGCTCCACAGCGGTGTGGCATGCGGCGGCTGGCGGAATTCCTGACCACTCGCGAGCGACAGTGCCTTCAGTTCCTGGTCGATGGGCTTGACACGGCTCAGATAGCGGAGCGGCTCGGTGTGTCCTCCGCTACCGTGCGCACGCACATCCAATCACTTCTGACCAAGCTTGGAGCCCATTCTCGCTTGGAGGCGGCATCGCTGGCCGTGCGGTACCGGATGCTGGAGGACCAGTCTGCTGCCTGACTGGCGTGGGAACTCGTGGCCGGCGCCGTGCTGGCACGAGTAGCGCGCGAGGTTCTCAGCGAATCCTGGCCCACGGCCGGCAACAAGGGCAGGCCTGAAGTATTGGGGCCGCGGTCGGCAGAGGCACCGCCGGGCGACAGCGCAGCAAGGCGAAGTGCAGGTGCAACGGGCAACAGCCAGCTGCCGGTCAGGCTCCGTTGAGACGGGTCCGCCGGCGCATCTCGTACTCGTGCACGATCGCATAGGCGTAGCCACAGGAGATGCCGGCGTCGTCGGCGAGCCAGTGGGCTCGCTCTTCGCGGCGGAGGAACGCGGGGCCCGATTCAAGCCGGATGAACCACTCAGCGAGGTCGCGGCCGGTTACGACCGGGATGCGTGCAATGAGGCTACTGTGCAAATTCGGTGAGTGGGTCAGCGACAACTGGCACCTCCGTGGGTAGCTCCTCTTGTCCTGAGAGTGCCTCATGCAAAGCCGCCTGGCAACCCCCAACCGGCTACCAAATGTTCAGCTGAGCCGCTCGAAGATCATCGCCATGCCCTGGCCGCCGCCGACGCACATGGTCTCCAGCCCGAGGGTGGCGTCGTGGAACTGCAGGCTGTTCAGCAGGGTGGTGGTGATCCGCGCTCCGGTCATGCCGAACGGGTGCCCGACCGCGATGGCCCCCCCGTTCACGTTCAGTTTGGCCAGGTCGATGCCGAGGTCGGTGTAAGACGGGATGACCTGGGCGGCGAACGCCTCGTTGATCTCGACGAGATCGATGTCGGCGATGGCCATCCCCGCCCGGGCCAGCGCCTGCCGGGACGCCTCGACCGGGCCGAGCCCCATGATCTCCGGGGACAGCGCCGTGACCCCGGAAGAGACGATCCGCGCCAGCGGCGTGATGCCGAGCTCGGCCGCCTTGACATCGCTCATCACCACGACGGCCGCGGCCCCATCGTTGAGCGGGCAGCAGTTCCCGGCGGTCACGGTGCCGTCCGGGCGGAAGACCGGCTTGAGTGCGGCCACCTTCTCCAGCGTGGTGCCGGGCCGGGGACCGTCGTCGGCCGAGACCACGCTGCCGTCGGGCAGGGTGACCGGGGTGATCTCGCGCTGCCAGAAGCCATTGGCCAGCGCCTTCTCGGCCAGGTTCTGCGAGCGCACGCCGAACTCGTCCTGCTGCTCGCGGGTGATACCGCGCAGCCCGGCGACGTTCTCCGCCGTCTCGCCCATGGCGACGTAGATGTCCGGGATGCCCTCGTCCGCGCGCGGGTCGTGCCAGGTCCCGCCGCCCCCGGCCCGCGCCCGCTCGGTCCGCTCCTGGGCCTGGGCGAAGGCGGGATTCTTGGTGTCCGGCCAGGAGTCGCTGCTGCCCTTGACGAATCGGCTCACGCACTCCACCCCGGCCGAGATGTACACGTCGCCCTCGCCGGCCTTGATGGCGTGGAACGCCATCCGGGTGGTCTGCAGCGAGGACGAGCAGTACCGGTTCACCGTGGTACCGGGCAGGTGGTCGTAACCGAGCAGGATCGCCACCACCCGGGCCATGTTGAAGCCCTGCTCGCCACCGGGCAGCCCGCAGCCTAGGATCAGGTCGCCGATGTCGGCCGGGTCGAGCTGGGGCACCTCGGCCAGCGCCGCAGCCACGATCTTGGTGGCCAGGTCGTCCGGGCGGATACCCGCGAGCGAGCCCTTGCCGGCCCGGCCGATGGGGGACCGCGCGGTGGCGACAATCACTGCTTCAGGCATGCTGCAGCCTCCTCGCATAGTGTGCTACCAGAGTAAATCCCGTGCCTACGGGCCGGTAGCCGCAGGGTGCCCCCCGAGATCGGATAGCGTCGGCGCAGGCCCGGTCCCGAAGAAGAGGAACTGCCATGCAGGTGCATGATTCACTGAGTGGCCTGGTGGGGAACACCCCGCTGGTCCGCCTGCGGTCGGTGACCCGGGGGATCCCCGGCGCCACCGTGCTCGCCAAGGTGGAGTACTTCAACCCGGGCGGTTCGGTCAAGGACCGCATCGCGTTGCGCATGGTGGCCGCGGCCGAGGCCAGCGGGGCGCTGCAGCCGGGCGGCACCATCGTGGAGCCCACCTCGGGCAACACCGGGGTGGGGCTGGCCATCGTGGCGGCCGAGCGCGGGTACAAGTGCGTCTTCGTCTGCCCGGACAAGGTCGCTCAGGACAAGATCAGCGTGCTGCGCGCCTATGGCGCGGACGTTGTGGTGTGCCCCGGCACGGTCGCCCCCGACCATCCGGACTCCTACTACAGCGTGGCCCGCCGGATGACGGCCGAGATCCCCGGCGGCTGGCAGCCCGACCAGTACGCCAACGCGGAGAATCCCGCCTCGCACTACGCCACCACGGGCCCGGAAATCTGGTCCCAGACCGACGGCACGGTGACCCATTTCGTGGCCGGGATCGGCACTGGCGGCACGATCACCGGGGCCGGACGCTATCTGAAAGAGGTCTCCGGCGGCACGGTGCGGGTGATCGGCGCCGACCCCGAGGGCTCGGTGTACTCGGGCGGGTCCGGGCGCCCTTACCTGGTCGAAGGCGTGGGCGAGGACATCTGGCCGGCCACCTACGACCCGGACGTGTGCGACGAGATCATCGCCATCAGCGACGCCGAGTCCTTCACCATGACCCGGCGGCTGGCGCGCGAGGAGGCGCTGCTGACCGGCGGCTCGTCCGGGCTGGCGGTGGCGGCGGCGCTGCGGGTGGCCGAGGCGGCCGGCCCGGATGCCGTGATCGTGGTGCTGCTGCCCGACGGGGGGCGCGGTTACCTGTCCAAGATCTTCAACGATGACTGGATGGCGGACTACGGGTTCCTGTCCGCGCAGACGACCGAGCCGCTGGTCGCCGACGTGCTGGCCCGCAAGGAGCGCAGCCTGCCCGAGTTCGTGCACGTCCATCCCGAGGAGGACGTGGGCGCGGCGATCGCCCTGCTGCGCGAGTACGACGTGTCCCAGCTGCCCGTGGTGAAGCAGGAGCCGCCGGTCATGGCGGCCGAGGTGGTCGGCTCTGTGGTCGAGCGGGACCTGCTCGACGCCCTGGTGGCGGGCCGCGCCAAGCCGTCCGACCCAGTCCAGGGCCATATGTCGCCGCCGCTGCCCAGCGTCGGGTCGGGCGAGCCGGTGTCCCGCGCCGTGCTGGCGCTGGAGAAGGCCGGCGCCGCGGTGGTGAATGTCAATGGCAAGCCCTCCGGCCTGCTCACCCGGCAGGACGTTCTCACCTTCCTCGCGGGCACCTGATCAGCGCCCGCATCTGACCAGCGCCTGGCACCCGGCCAGCCGGGGCGCCCGGCCAACGCAAACATACGGAGGAAGTACTTCATGACCAGCCGGGACGGGTTCGAGACCCTGGCCATTCACGCGGGCCAGGAGCCTGACGCGCTGACCGGGGCGGTGGTCCCGCCGATCTACCAGACGTCCACGTACAAGCAGGACGGGGTGGGCGGCCTGCGCGGTGGCTACGAGTACTCGCGCTCGGCCAACCCGACCCGCACCGCCCTGGAGGAATGCCTGGCCGCGCTCGAGGACGCGCCGCGCGCGCTGGCCTTCGCCTCCGGCCTGGCCGCCGAGGACGCGCTGATCAGGACGGTGTGCTCGCCCGGCGATCACGTGCTCATCCCGGACGACGCCTACGGCGGCACCTACCGGCTGTTCGCCCAGGTGCTGGCCGGCTGGGGCGTGCAGCACACCGTGGTCCCGGTCGCCGACGCCGCCGCGGTGCGGGCCAGGCTCGCCGCCGGCCCGGTCAAGATGCTCTGGATCGAGACCCCGACCAACCCGCTGCTGAGCATCGCCGACATCCGGGCCCTGGCCGGGGCCGGGCACGAGGTGGGCGCGACCGTGGTGGTGGACAACACCTTCGCCTCGCCCTACCTCCAGCAGCCGCTGCGGCTCGGTGCCGACGTGGTGGTGCACTCCACCACCAAGTACCTGGGCGGCCACTCCGACGTCGTCGGCGGGGCCCTGGCCGTGGCCGACGAGGAACTGGCCGGGCGGCTCGACTTCATCCGGAACGCCACCGGCGGCGTACCCGGGCCGTTCGACGCCTGGCTGACACTGCGCGGGATCAAGACGCTGGCGGCGCGGATGGACCGGCACAGCCGCAATGCCATGCGGGTGGCGCAGATGCTGGCCGAGCATCCCGCGGTGGCCGAGGTGTTCTACCCGGGGCTGGCCAGCCATCCCGGGCACAAGACCGCGCAGGAGCAGATGCGGTCGTTCGGCGGGATGGTGTCGTTCCGGGTGGCGGCCGGCACCGAGGCCGCGCTGCGGGTGTGCGGCCGGACCCGGCTGTTCACCCTGGGCGAGTCGCTGGGCGGGGTGGAGTCCCTGATCGAGCATCCAGCCCGGATGACGCACGCCTCGGTGACCGGGTCCGAGCTCGAGGTGCCCGGGGATCTGATCCGGCTGTCGGTGGGCATCGAGGACTGCGATGACCTGCTCGACGACCTCCGCCAGGCGCTCAGCGACGGCTGAGCGCCTGGCGGATGAAGTCCCCTGCGAGCCAAGGCGCCTTGAAGCGCCGCGGCGGCGGGTGGGACAGCTCCGGTCAGCTCCGCTGCGCGGGCGAGTTCTCCACGTTGCTGTTCTGCGCCGGGGCCGTGGGCTTGGGCTTGTAGGCCAGGGTGAACCAGGCGCCCACGGCGAAGATGATGCCCGCCACGATCGCCCCGGTCGCCTTCAGCGGGTGGTGCCCGCTGGAGCCCGCGATGTGACCGGGGATGAAGCTGGGCAGCGAATGGGCAGGCTCGGCGATGTAGATGATGCCCACGACGATGAAGATCAGGGCGATGATGCCGAGGATCACCGCCAGGACCATACGGCCCACTGTCCGTTCGGCTGGTCCGCTGGTAGAAGCCACGATTCCTCCTGCTTGGGCATGCGTTAGAAGTTCTCTAGTTGCCGGCCAGTGATGGCCGCCCGGGCGCCGGCCGGCGGTGGCAAGCCGAGGGATCCTCGGCCGACTAGGGAAAATCTACCTCCGCCCGGCGCCGCGGGTACGGAGGAAATCGCGGATGACGTACTCTCCGAGATGTTCGGGCCCCGCCTGCAGCACGCGCCCGCCGTTCCTCCTGGCCACGTTGTCAACGAACGCGCCGAGCCTGGCGTCGTCAGCCAGCATGAAAATATTCAGCGCGGCGTGCCGGCGTGTCATCTTGTCCACTTCCGCCAGCGTCAGCTCCAGCGTCTCGGGTGACGGCGGCCAGTCGAACCAGGACCGCCCGTCCCGCTGCAGGTGCGCCGTTGGCTCACCGTCGGTCACGATCAGCACGACCGGCTCGTGCTCGGGGTGCCGGTCGATGTGCCGGCCGGCCAGCATCAGCGCGTGGTGCAGGTTGGTGCCCTGCACCATGTCCCAGCCAAGCCCGGCCAGCTCGGTCTCGTGCAGCTCGCGCGCGTAGTTGGAGAAGCCGACGACCTGGACGGCGTCCTGCGGGAACCGGCTGCGCAGCAGCGCGTGCAGGGCCAGCGCGGTCTGCTTGGCCGCGCCCCACGTCCCGCGCAGCTGCATCGAGTAGGACAGGTCGACCAGCAGCGACACCACCGCGGCGGTGCGCCGCTCGGTCTCGGCCACCTCGAAGTCACGTGCTGACAGCTTGACGCCGCGGCCGCCCGAGGGCGGGCCGCCGCGCAGAACCGCGTTGCGCACGGTCGCGGAGACGTCGAGCGGCTGCTCGTCACCGAACTCCCAGGGCCTGCTCGTCCCGGTAAGCTCCCCCGCCTGGCCGGCGTCCCGCTGGTCGTGATCGCCGGACCGGTGACCGAAGTCCAGGCTGGCGAAGATCTTGCGCAGCGCCGTGTCGCCGAGCCTGCGCACCGCCTTCGGGGTCAGCTCGAGCTGGCCGCCGTTTCGGGTCAGGTAGCCCTGGCGCTCCAGCTCGCGCTCGATCCGCCGCAGTGCCTCCATGTCGTCCACCGCCTGGCGGCCGAACGCCCGCCGGACGGCTTCCTCGTCGATGTCGTCCAGGCTCGCGCCGGGATAGTCCTGGCCGAGCGCGTTCTCCAGCTCGGCCAGGTCGGCCAGCTCGGCCACGGCCGAGGTGGCGTCACCCAGCCCGAGCGGCTCCTCCCCGGACATCTGCACGCCGCCGTTCATCCCGGCCCGGTCCAGGTCCGGCCGGCGGGACCGGAGCTGGTCGGCCAGGTTGGCCATCTCGGCGGCCAGGCCCGCGTCCTCCATGGCCTGGGCCATCAGCTGGGCCAGTTCCTCGCGCTGCTCGTCGCTGAGCGAGCGCAGCAGCCGCTCGGCCGCGGCCATCCGGCTGACCAGCGAGTCGACCAGCTCCTCCAGGTTCTGCGGCTGGTCCGGGAACATGTCCCCGTGCCGCTCCATGAACTGATCGAAGTCGGCCTGGGTGTGCTCGCCACGCGCGTCGGCAGACAGCATCTGGTTCAGGTCGGCGAGCATATCCTTGACCCGCTGCATCGCCTGCGGGTCGGGGTTCTGCATGACCTGCTTCATGCCGCGGAACTGGCTGTCCAGCACCTCGTTGCGCAGCAGTTCCCGGAGCTGCTCGAAGGTCTGCCGGGCCGCCTGCGAGCGCCAGTCGTAGTCCGACAGCTGCCGGATGGCCTGGGACGTGTCCGCGGGCAGCGAGTCCAGGTTGGCCTCGCGGAGCCGCGCCTCGTCGCTCGGGTCGGGGAACAGCTCGGCCCGCTCCTGGCCCACGGCGGTGTCCAGCAGAGCCCGGGCCTGCTCGAGGATGCCATCCAGGCGGCCGCTGCCGCGGACCTCCCGCTGCTGCTCCCGGACCCGGCGCAGCAGGTCATCCAGGCCGCGCCGGCCGGTCTGGCCCCGCCGGAGCAGGTCGCGGAGCGCGTCCGCTGGATCGGCCCCGGCCAGGATGTCCTCGCCCATCTCGTCCACGGCGCCGCGCACGTCGTAGGGGAGGGCCAGCGGGTCCGGCCCGTAAACGTACCTGCCGTACCGGTATTTCGCCATGCCGTGCCTGCCTTACTACCTTGCTCAGGTCCCGTAGACGCTGGTGCTGCCGTCGCTGTCCTTGGACAGCCGCCGCATCAGGTACAGACCCTCCAGGGCGAACTCAACGGCGGCCGCCGCGTGCCCGAACGACTCCCCGCCGTCCATGCCGAGCCGGGACATGATCCGGGACAGCCCGGGCACCTCCCCGACCCGCTGCAGCAAGTCGGTGGCGGGCACCAGCTCGCCGGACTCGACCGTGCCGCCTTCCTCGAACCTGGCCAGCAGGCCGGACAGGTCCACGTTGCCCAGCCGGGACCGGAACGTGTCGGCCATGGCCCGGCGCATCAGCGCGCTGAGCAGTTCCTCTTCCCGGCCTTCCTCGCTGACCTCGAACTCCACCTTGCCGCGCAGGGTGGACACGATGGGGGGCAGGTCACACACCCGGGCCACCGGTGTCTCCCCGTCCGGGCCGGCCAGCGCGGACCGGCGCACGGCCGACGCGGCCGCGCTCTCGGCCGCGGCGATGGCGAACCGGGCGGATACGCCGGATCGCGAGTCCACCGCCGGCGACTCGCGCACGCTCCGGGTGAACCGGGCGATGATCTCGACCAGGTGCTCGGGGAGCTCGGCGGTGCTCTCGATGTCGGCTTCCTGCTCGATCAGGGTGAGCTCGTCATCCAGGGACAGCGGGTAGTGGGTGCGGACCTCTGAGCCGAACCGGTCCTTGAGCGGGGTGATGATGCGGCCGCGGTTGGTGTAGTCCTCCGGGTTGGCGCTGGCCACCAGGAGCAGGTCCAGCGGGAGCCGCAGCGCGTAGCCGCGGATGCCGATGTCGCGTTCTTCCAGCACGTTCAGCAGGGACACCTGGATCCGCTCGGCCAGGTCCGGCAGCTCGTTGAGGGAGAAGATGCCGCGATTGGTCCGCGGCACCAGCCCGTAGTGGATGGTCTCCGGGTCGCCCAGCGTGCGTCCCTCGGCCACCTTGACCGGGTCGATGTCGCCGATCAGGTCGCCGACGCTGGTGTCGGGGGTAGCGAGCTTCTCGCCGTAGCGCTCGCCGGAGGGCCGCCAGGTGACCGGCAGGTCGTCGCCCAGCTCGGCGGACAGCCGCAGGCACCGGGCGCAGACGGGGTGATAGGGATGGTCGTTGATCTCGCAGCCGGCGACGGCGGGGGTCCACTCGTCGAGCAGCCCGGACAGGGTCCGGATCAGCCGGGTCTTACCCTGGCCGCGCTCGCCGAGCAGGATGATGTCGTGCCCGGCGATCAGCGCGCGCTCGAGGTGCGGCAGGACGGTCTGGCCGAAGCCGACGATGCCGGGGAAGGCGTCCTGCCCCGACCGCAGCCGGGCCAGCAGGTTCTGCCGGATCTCTTCCTTGATGCCGCGGTAGACGTGACCGCCCGCGCGCAGTTCGCCCAGGGTGGTGGCGGACGGCCGCGGGGCGCTTACCTGAAGATGCTGGTCGTGTTGCTCCACCATTCGACAGTATGTCGTAATCGCCGCTGTTCGCATCCGGGGGCGGGTCGCGTGGTCCGGTGACCCGCGGATCGGTGGCACACTTGCATCCCGTGGCCATGACTACTGCCGCGGTGGGCTCCGACGATGTCGCCGCCGCCCGCCAGCTGCTCCGTGATGTGATCTCGGACACGCCGGTGCTGCATTCCCGGGTGCTGTCCGAGACCGTGAGCGGCCCGGTCTTCCTCAAGGCCGAGAACCTTCAGCGGACCGGATCGTTCAAGGTACGGGGCGCCTACGTGCGGATCGCCCGCCTGTCCGATGCCGAACGGGCCCGGGGAGTGGTCGCGGCCAGCGCCGGCAACCACGCCCAGGGGGTGGCGTTCGCGGCGGGGCTGCTCGGCTGCGCGGCCACCGTGGTGATGCCGGCCGGCGCCCCGCTGCCCAAGGTGCTCGCCACCCGCGGCTACGGCGCCGAGGTGGTGCTGCACGGCAGCAGCGTGGAGGACGCGGTGACGGAGGCCCTGGCCATTGCCGAGCGCACCGGCGCGATCTTCATCCACCCCTACGACCACCCGGACGTGGTGGCCGGCCAGGGCACCGTCGGTTTCGAGATCATCGAGCAGTGCCCGCAGGTCCGTACCGTGGTGGTGCCGGTAGGCGGCGGCGGGCTGGCGGCCGGCATCACCGTGGCGGTGAAGGCGCTGGACCCGTCGGTCCACGTCGTGGGGGTCCAGGCGGAGGCGGTCGCGCCCTACCCGGGTTCGCTGGCGGCCGGCCACCCGGTGACCGTCCAGGCCCAGCCCACCATGGCCGATGGCATCGCGGTGAGCCGCCCCGGCGACATCCCGTTCGGGATCCTGAGCGCCGCGGCCGAGCGGGTGGTCACGGTCAGCGAGGAGAGCCTGTCCCGCGGGCTGCTGTTCTGCCTGGAGCGGGCCAAGCAGGTGGTGGAGCCCGCAGGCGCGGCCGGGGTGGCCGCGCTGCTTGAGCACGCCCGGGCCTTCGAGCCGCCGGCCGTGGTCGTGCTCTCCGGCGGCAACATCGACCCGCTCCTGCTGTCCAAGCTGCTCCGGCACGGGCTGGCCGCGTCAGGCCGCTACCTGGCCTTCCGCTGCCGGCTGCCGGACCAGCCCGGATCGCTGGCCACCCTCATGGGCGACCTGGCCGGCCTGGGCGCGAACGTGCTCGAGGTCGGGCACGAGCGGCTGGCGCCGCGGCTGCATGTGAACGAGGTCGAGGTGGTCGTGCAGGTGGAGACGCGCGGTCCCGAGCACTGCGCCGAGGTGATCGAGGCGCTGCGCGCCGAAGGCTACACGCTGGCCTTCGCGTGATGGGCTTTCGCGTGAAAGGCGCAGCTCAGCTGCGAGACGCCGACGGCGACGGCGACGACGATGGCGAGCCGGACGGCGATGAAGAGCCGGAATCCGTAGGCTTGGGGCTCGGCGTCCCGTGATGCGTGGGGCTCGGTGACGGCGACGCGGTCTTCGAGGCCGACGGCGACACCGAAGCCGTTGAGGTAGTCCGGGAGGCCGGTGCGGGCCCGGCCACGCCATCGGCTGGCGCCACCGGCACGGCCGGAGCCGCCACCGCTGACGCCGGCCGGTGTACCGGTCCGGGTGACGATGAATGAGGGGCCCGGGTGGTTGCGGGCGCGCCGCCGGACGGGGAGCCGGAAGCTGCGGCCTGCACACTGATCTGGTGGGCCGCCAGCGTATGAGCGCGCGTGCCGGCGGCCGTCATGACGAGGGCGGTCACGGCCGCGGCGATGCAGACCACCACGGCGGCGACGGCCGTGGCGGCGGCCGGCCT
>JBAPYC010001121.1:0-8124 GCA_049284535.1 Streptosporangiaceae bacterium | reverse complement strand
CACCAGTACTGCCTGACCGCGTGCGCCGAGACCAGCGGCAGCGTCACGCCCGCGGCCACCAGTCCCACCACCAGCGTTACCGCCATGCTGACCAGGCTCGCGGTGGCGCTGCGCCGGCGCGGGACGGCGTAGTCGCGGGCCAGCTCGACCTGGGCGGCCACCGCCCACACCGCGCCCGGCACGTACTTGCCCAGCTGCCCGATGAACATGACCCGGATCGCGGCCAGCAGAGGCAGCGGCGAGCCCAGGTCGGCCAGCAGCGCCCGCCAGGCCAGCATCATGGCGCCCAGCCCGGCGATGGCGGCCAGCGCGGCGCCGGCCACGTCGTACCAGGCCAGCTTCGCGAAGTCCGCGCGCACCTGCGTCCACTGCGAGGCCAGCCCCCACACGGCCAGCCCGACCACAAGCGCGAGCAGCCCGGCCCGCAGCCACGGGCTCTCCCGCAGGCGGGCAATTCGGCTATCCGGCACGCCGCTAGCGTATCCGGGCCGGGCCCCGCTCCGGGACCAGTCGGCGCCTTCACCCAGCGCCCCGTCCGCCGCGCCGACAAGGGCATCGCGCCCGGAACGGGCGGATTTCCCAGCCCCGCTGAAACCATTCCCCACCGGTGTATTCGGTGCGAATATAACCCTGTGGCGTCCTTAACACGCCACCCGCGGAGGAGGCCGCGGAAATGGAGGGGACATGGATCTCAGTGCTTTTTATGGTGCGTTTTCGCCTGCCTGTTTCGCATTGCTAGGCCTGTGGCTGGTGGTGGTGCAAATCCGCACGGACTGGTGGGGTCATTCGCAGCGCATGCGACGGGCCTACGGCATCGCGCTGCTCTTCGCGTTGCCCGGCCTGATGAGCGTCCTGGCGCTGATCGACACGCAGACACACACCTTCTGGCGAATCTCGTTCGCCATCGTCGGCCTCAGCGGCGCGCTGGTGCTGGCCCTGGTCCTGGGCTGGCCGGTGCCGCGCGCCCGTGACCAGTCCCGGCCACGCAAGCTCCCCGGTCCGGACCGGCTGGCTCTGGCCGCCTACGCGGCCGCGATCGTCGTGTATCTCGCGATCGCCGTGCTGGCCGCCAAGGGCGGCCAGGCCGAGCTGCGCAGCGAGGCGGTGCTTCAGACGGTTCTGGTCTTCCTCGGCTTCAACGCCGGCTGGCTGCTGCTGATGAGTGGGCAGAAAGCCGAGGACCCGGCGCCCCAGACGCCGGCCCCCCAGGCGTCGGCGGCCGGCACGCCATAATCACAGACATGCGGATTATCGGTGAAGCCGGCCTGTTCCTGACGCCAGCCAGCGGCACGCCTAACGACTGGGTCATCCACCTGGAAAGCAACGACCTGAGCGTGGGCACCTACTCCATCCCCTCGGGCGGCCGGGATGACCAGTCCCCGCACACCGAGGACGAGATCTACGTGGTCCGTTCCGGCCGCGCCACCCTGGTCACCGACTCGGGCGTGGTGCGGGTGGAGCCGGGCAGCGTGATCTACGTTCCGGCCGGGGAGCAGCACCGGTTCACCGACGTCACCGAGGACCTGGGCCTGATCGTCATCTTCGCCCCGCCGTACGGGGCGCGCACCGCGCTAGCCAGTCCGGAGGCCTGACCAGGAGAACTGCTCAGAAGGCCGAACGGGCTGTCTCATCCGCTTCGGTGATCCCGAGCCGCGCCAGCTCGTCGGCGCGCTCGTTGTCCGGGTCGCCCGCGTGACCCTTGACCCAGGTCCAGGTCACCTCGTGCGGGCTCATCGCGTCGGACAGCCGCCGCCACAGGTCGGCGTTCTTGACCGGCTTCTTCGCCGAGGTCAGCCAGCCGTTGCGCTGCCAGCCGGTGATCCACTTGGTGATGCCGTCGAGCACGTACTTGCTGTCGGTGTGCAGCTGGACCTGAGCCGGCCGCTGCAGCGTCTCCAGCGCCTTGATGGCCGCCATCAGCTCCATCCGGTTGTTCGTGGTCTGCGGGTCGCCGCCGTGCAGCTCCTTTTCGGTGCCCTGCCAGCGGAGCACCGCGCCCCAGCCGCCCGGCCCGGGGTTGCCGCTGCAGGCACCGTCGGTGTAGATCACGACCTCGGTCATGCCGGAAGGTTACGCCCTGCCGGCCCCTGCCCACGCCTCTTGCCAGGAAGCGGCCACGCGTGCCGGCCGATTTGCTTTGGCCGCCCGGAGTTCATAAAGTAGGAACACGCGACGCGGGGTGGAGCAGTTCGGTAGCTCGCTGGGCTCATAACCCAGAGGTCGCGGGTTCAAATCCCGCCCCCGCTACCAAAGCCAGAGGCCGTCTCTCCAACAGAGAGGCGGCCTTCTGCATGCCGTCTGTAAACGGATTTGTAAACGTGGCTCCGGCTTATGCCGCCTCACCGGGGTCCCCGCCGACCGCTGCGGCCTGGTCCTCGTGCGTGATCTCGGTGGAGGCAAGGGAGCGGCCGATGATCGGCGCCGCGAGCGTGCTGGCGACCTGGCGATCGGCCTCCAGGTCGGTCTGGACGTACTGCTTCATGGTGAAGGCCACGTCGGCGTGGCCGATGCGCTTACTCAGCGCCTTCCAGTCGATCTTCGCATCGCGGCTTGCGGTCGCGTAGCTGTGCCGGACGTCGTGCAGGTTCGATCTCGGGCACGGGAGCAGGATCAGGCCGGGTCTACCGCCGTTGAAGGAAGTTAGCTTTAAACCAGACGACTACCGTGAGATATTCACCCTGTTCACCCGGGACCTCGCCGACGCTGGACGACCAGTCAGGAAAGAGGGTTTCGGAAGGAAGTACCGCCTCCACGACTTCCCCTCTACGAGCTGCGAGGAACCTGACTGATCGATGACTATTACCGGCTTGCAGCGTCTTAATAACCAACGGATCATGAGGAGGTTGAATCGATGGCAGCTACTCCTGCGGTACCGGACATGCGCTTGGAGCTTGTCCCGGTTCCGGTATCCGATGTTGACAGGGCGAAGGCGTTCTATGAGCAGGCTGGCTTCGGGAATCTGCACGACACTCAGGTTACGGAGACGATGCGGGTGGTTCAGCTCACCCCGCCTGGGTCAAGCTGCGCCATTGTCTTCGGCACGGGGATGGGCCCGATAACCGACATGGCCTCAGGCTCGGTCAAAGGCCTCCATCTCGTCGTGGAGAACATGGCTGCGACCCGGGCGGCTCTGACGCAGCGGGGGATCGAACTGAGCGACGTCGAGGACATGGGCGGCGTCCTCTACTCATATTTCAGTGACCCCGACGGCAACATGTGGGCGCTTCAGCAGTGGCCAGCCGGTTACCAGGCATAACAGGGTACCGGCCAAACGGAAGGTCGGCTCGGAAGTATGACGGTGACCGCCGATGGGAGCCACGCTGGGAGCCACACAGGTGAACGACCTTGTAGTTCTCGGACGGATGTGAACAGCGGGCAGTCGCAAGCCCGAGATAGCGGACTGCTCTGAACGGGTCCGGACGCCCGCACGGGTATCTACGGATCTGAAGGCTGGGAGTTCGAGTCCCTGCGGGGCAGGGACCTCGCTTTCAACGTTGCTGCTCACAAGGTAAAGGCTGCCACGTCCATGGAAAGGGCGAGCGCTCGCTGCCTGGCCGACAGATACGCATCGAGGTCAGTGGCCCGGTCGGCACCGAGGAAACATCCTTGCTCGTCGTACCGAACAAGCGCGACCGTCTCATCGTCAAATAGCCAGAAGTCATCATTGACCCAAGCTGTATCGGCACCCGGCACCGAACTCCGCTCCACCACCCGGATCCTTTCCCCGGCCGCGACATTCTGCGGATACACGGCAAACTCGTACCGGGTGTAGTCGGTGACCGGCCGCCCGACGACCCGGACGCGCACGATGCTGCGCCCCGCCGCGGTGGCCCTGGCAACCAGCGCCGGGCAAGAATCGTTACCGGGGGTTCTATGAGGAACTTCCAGTCGGCTCAAGAAGGCCGCCAAGCCCTCCTGTTCCTCCGGGATGTGTATACGTCTCGCGCCTCTAGGCGGAACGCCGTCCGCCTGAACCGCTCGAACAGAGCGCCGTACTCCTCAGGTGTCACCGGCTCAACTCTCCCATTCGACTTCGCAGGGACCCATCCACGTCTTGTGCCAGCTCTGATTTCAGCAAGATAGCCAACTGCGCCGCTAGTTCGGGACCAGCGGTCCGATGGGCGGCTCACGGGATATACGCGGGATGATCTTGATTGACGCAATAGGCCCATAGGCTGACAGTCCAGGTAGGAGTGGTGACGGTCAGGGAATCACACATGCTCTTGAAAACCATTAGGGCCGGGACGCCGTTACTGCTGCCAAACCTGCTGCCAAGACGGCGGACAGCTCCTGCCCGGCATGGATAGGTGTGGAATATCGCCCAGCACAGGGACCGCCATGGACGGTCCTGGACGACGTGCCCACTCCTGCGGATCTGATGCTCCTGCGAGGTGCGGACAGTCACGGCGGAAGTATCCATGATCCGGAATATGCGCGGATGGTCTCGGCCGCTGGGAAGACAAGTGATCGATTCCAAGAAGGCTGGATAAACAAATTCGAAGAACACGTGCTGGAGGGCCGTGCCGTCGTCCGGCTGTAAGGGCTTGCTCGATGAGCGGGAGCCTGGCATCAGCGGATCGCCGCGATCTTTAGGAGTCGGAAGAGGCAGAGGGGAGATCGGCGGCGGGGTGAGTCGGCTCGAGGACAGTGGGACCGGTGGGGCGGAGATGGGTGCGTGCAGTCAGGAGGGCTAGGGCGTAGAGGAGGGCTACCAGGACCAGGAGCCACCGGTAGCCGATGATCAAGGAGAAGTACTCCAGGATGCCGCCGACTATCGCACCGAGCAGGTTGGCGCCGAAGGCCGTGGTGGAGTCGCCAACATCGCGGAAACGCTGGGCGAAGACCATGTTGGCCATGAAGATCGGCGCGAAGGCGATGACCACCGCCACGACGAAACGAGGCAACGGCGACAGGTCCAGCAGCGACTCGGGTGGCACAACCCAGGCCACGACCAGGGCGGCGAGGAGGGCAGCATACAGCAGGGCTGGCCGACGGACCACCACGTGCCGCGACACCTCCACCGCAGCCAAAACCGCCACTAGGACCCCCGCGGTCACCAGCGCGTTGACGAACCAGGTGGTGCCGAACAGCAGCGCGAACTGCACGATGTTCTTGGTCTCGAGCAGCATGAACGCGGCACCCATGAAAAACAGGTCGACGTAGCCGCCCATCCTCCGGTACGGCCCGGCCACCGGGCGGACCAGGACGATCGACGCCAGCAGGATCAGGCCGAGCGCTATCCGGTAGATCCAGGGGATCGAGTTGCCTTCCAGGTAAACGAACGGATGGTCGTCGGTGGCGGGCGGCACGACATTCGCCGGGCGATGCCAAAGAGTGCAGTGCAGGGCGGACGGGTTGATGCTGGCCGAAAGCATCGACAGCGAGAAGCCCTCGTCGTCGTCACAGGGAGCATGCCCGAAGGCCACCTGGATGGTGTTCGCCAGCCGGTCGCGGAGCCACGGCGTCCGGTAGTAGTTGTACATGGCGAACTCGCCATCACCCGGATTCAGGTGAGCCTTCGCCGCTTCCACCGCCTGAACGGTGAACAGGTAGCTTTCCAGCCGCAGTGAGGACTGCCCGGACACCAGGGTCAGCGAGTCGGGCAGCGCGAAGAGGATCATGTCGTACTTCGCGTGCGTCTGCTCGAGGAAGGCCCGGCCGTCGTTGATGTGCACGGAGACCCGGGGGTCCTGGTAGGGATGGTCCGGGTTCAGCTGCTTGCCCACCTGGTACAGTTCGGGATCAATCTCCACCGCGTCGATGTGCTTGGCCCCTTTCAGCAGGGCATTCGCCACGTCGTCGCCGGTACCGGCCCCGATGATCAGGACGTCGTCGAGCGGGTTGCCTGGATCATCCAGGTACGGCTGGGAGTAGACCTTCTGCAGCTTGCGGGCCGGGATGATGTTCTGGTGTGGTATCCCGTTCACGTTGATGGCGTAACCGTCGCCCGCCTTGATGACCGAGATGCGGTAGTAGGGCGACCAGATGTCGCTGGAGGCCAGGGATTCCGACCAGAGCAGTAGCACGATGGCCACCACCCCGATGACCTGCAGCAGGCCAGCGCGGCGACCAAAAAGCAGGAGCATGACCACCGCGACGATCAAGGCCCAGACAACCGGCTTGGCGTCGAGGAACGAGAGCAGCGAGAAGGCCGCGATGCCGGTGATGCTCCCCGCGATGTCCAGCCGGTAGGCGTCTAGCGGCCGGAACTGGACGAACGTCCGGGCGACGCCCTCGCCGATGGTCGCCATGACGGCGGCGACGGCCAGGAACACGACGGGCAAAGTGACCCAGGTGGGCGGGCCGCTCGCGTGGAAACTCCCGTAGCCGAAGAACAGGAGCTGAGATCCGGTCCGGACGACCTCGACGGGGAACACCCGGACGAAAAGGATCAGCAGCGCCAGTGCCACCGGGGCCCAGGGGAAGAGGTTCACTCGGGACCGGGCCCGCAGGAACCCGATGCCGATGCCGAGGAAGCTGCCCAGCAGGACGAAGTTGGAGAAGTACGACAGGTAAATGACCAGTGCCCCGGACCACCGGATGAGCGCCAACTCAACGAACAGCATCAGGAAGCTGAGCACGAAGAGCCGGAGCGGTGGTGGCAGCAGCGGCATGGCCGAAGGATCCGACGTCGGCACCGTGTCCCGGCCAAGCACGAGGGAAAGCAGCTTGCGCACCGGCGAACGCGGTGCCGGCGACGGCGGAGGAGCTGCAGTGGTGGGACCGTCGTTAGTCATCGCAGCCCGCTTCGCTTCGATGGCAGAGGCAGCCGCCAGCCTAACGCGTCAGCTCCAGCCAGGGTAGCCGGGCGCTAGCCGCTGCCCGTCAGGGCCGGTATCGGGCAGACACCAAAGCACCTGGGCGCGTCCGGATCGCTGGGTCACCCGTAAGGGGTGCTCGGTACTGGCCGGGAAGTTAAAGGCGTCACTCTGCTTGAGAGTAACTTGCTCCACGGGCCACGGTGAGCTGTAGCGCCGGCACCGGAATCTCAAAGGCAGACGGCCTTTGGAACCGGGAACTGCTGGCCACACTGCGATAATGCGCCCGGCTGGACCTCATCGGCGCCGACATCGAGGAGGTCGCGCCGGTCGCCTGCAGGACAATATAGAAGTTCGCGATGCAGAACGATCCGGTGATGCCGGCATCACTCCTGAGAAATTGCCAGCCCGGCAGCCACCTCTGCGGAATTAACTCCTGAGAACTTGGAGTTGCTCGCCATATTGCCTAACCGGTCTTGCGACGCTTGATCTGCCCGCGATTCTGGTCAGCCCCTAGCGAGTCGCCGACCCTCGGAGGGATGCTTCTGGGGTGGTCACGCCGAAGGTGTAGGCCATGGCAACTGTGCCGAACGCACATGAGCATGGCCGCGCCTGTTCATATGAGCGGGGGCGGCCCCGGGTCCCGGGCCCTGGGTCGCGATTTGCGCCGGGCATGTGACTTGCCGGCCGGTCTGTTAGGAGGCGCGACAGTGAGCGCTAACGGAACAGGTAACGGGGCGTCTGCGGCGCTGCCACAGTCAGCCGCGAGGCGCAAGTTCTGGGGCTGGGGCCTGGAGGGCGAAGGGCTGGCGGCGAGCGAGGTCGAGCAACTCGGGGCCGTCTTCACCGAGCGCCTGGGGATCGACGGCGTGCGCGTGCAGGAGCCGCCCCGGGTGGAGGAGCTGGATCTGCCCGCGCCGCGGCTGGTGCCACCGGCCTCGCTTGAGCCGGTCTTCAGCATGGATCCGTACGACCGGTCCGCCCACACGTACGGCCGGTCGTTCCGCGACCTGGTCCGCGCGTTCCGCCGGGACTACGCGCATGCGCCCGATCTGGTGGCCTTCCCTCGCGGCGAGAGCGAGCTGGTGTCGGTGCTGGACTGGTGCAGCGATGCCAGCGCCGCGGCGATCCCGTTCGGCGGCGGCTCCAGCGTGGTCGGCGGGGTCGAGCCCGATGTGGGTGACGGCTATCCCGGCGTAGTCAGCGTCGACCTCCGCCACCTGCAGGGGGTGCTGGAGGTCGACCGTACCTCGCGGGCCGCGCGGATCGCGGCGGGCACGCTGGGCCCGGCGCTGGAGGCGCAGCTGAAGCCGTTCGGCCTGACGTTGCGGCATTTCCCGCAGTCGTTTGAGTGGTCGACGCTGGG
>JBAPYC010001120.1:0-3669 GCA_049284535.1 Streptosporangiaceae bacterium | reverse complement strand
AGCTACGCGGCCGCCCCGTTCGAGGTGACCTACTTCGTCGCCACCTGGCACCGCCGGGGCCCGCGGTGAGAGCACACTGAACACCATGGGCACGCACGTGATCGCCGTGGTGGGCGCGACGGCCACCGGCAAATCCGGGCTGGGCCTGGAGCTGGCCCGCGCCCTGGATGGCGAGATCGTCAACGCAGACTCGATGCAGCTCTACCGGGGCATGGACATCGGCACGGCCAAGGAACCCGAGGCCGCGCGGGGTGGCGTCCCGCACCACCTGCTCGACATCTGGCCGGTGACCCAGGCCGCCAACGTCGCCGACTACGCCAAGCTGGCCCGCGCCGCGATCGACGACGTCGCCGCCCGCGGCCGGGTCCCGGTGCTGGTCGGCGGCTCGGGTCTGTACGTCCGCGCGGCGCTGGACGACCTGGACTTTCCCGGAACGGACGCAGGTATCCGCGCATCTCTCGAGGCCGAGCTCGGCCAGGTCGGCCCGGCGGCTCTGCACGCCCGGCTGGCCACGCTCGACCCGGCCGCCGCCGCCGCCATCCTGCCCAGCAACGGCCGCCGGATCGTCCGTGCCCTGGAGGTGCTCGAGCTGTCCGGGCGCCCGTTCACCGCCACCATGCCGGAGTACCGGCAGGTGCGCCCGGCCGTCCAGATCGGCCTCACGCTGCCCCGGCCCGAACTGGACCAGCGGATCGCCGACCGTGTCGATCGCATGTGGCAGGCGGGCCTGGCCGACGAGGTGCGGGTCCTGGCCGGCCAGGGCCTGCGGGAGGGCCGGACGGCCAGCCGCGCGCTGGGCTACCAGCAGCTGCTGCGCCACCTGGACGGCGAGTACACCGCCGACCAGGCCCGGCTGGAGACGATCAAGGCCACCCGCCGTTTCGCCCGCCGCCAGGAATCCTGGTTCCGCCGGGACCCGCGCGTGCACTGGCTCGACGCCAGCACGGCCGGCCCGGACCCGCACGCCCGCCTGCTGGCGCAGGCCCTGGACCTGGCCGGCGCCGTCGTCTAACGCAGCTCCATCTACCGCAGCGCCACCTAACGCAGCGCCACCTAACGCAGCGCCATCTAACGCAGGGACCGGAAGAAGGCCTGGACGTCGCCGACCAGCAGGTCCGGCACCTCCAGGGCGGCGAAGTGGCCGCCCCGGTCGAATTCGGACCAGTGGGTGATGTTGTCGGTGAGCTCGGCGAACCGCCGGATGCTCGGCGCGATCTCGCGCGGGAAGTTGGCCACCCCGACCGGCGTGTCCGAGCGGGCCTGCCGGGCCCAGCTTCCGGCCCGGGTCGTCTCGCAGTACAGCCGGGCCGAGGACCCGGCCGTGCCGGTCAGCCAGTACAACGAGACATTGGTCAGCAGCCAGTCCCGGTCGATGGCGGCTAGGCCGCCATCGGCCCAGGCCTGGAATTTCTCCGCGATCCAGGCCAGCTGCCCGGCGGGGGAGTCGGTCAGCCCGTAGGACAGCGTCTGCGGCCGGGTGGACTGGATTGCGCCATAGCCCTGGCCCTCCTTCACGAATCGCTGCCGGGCGGCCAGCCGGGTCTGTTCGGTCTCGGTCAGCTCGCCCGGGTCGTCCGGGATCCGGTAGGTGAGCATGTTCACGTGCACGCCGATGACGTGCCCGGAATGGGCAACGCCGAGTTCCCGGGAGATGGCCGAGCCCCAGTCGCCGCCCTGCGCTCCGTACCGCGGATAGCCCAGGCGGCCCATCAGCTCGTCCCAGGCCCGGGCGATCCGGCTCACGTCCCAGCCCCGCTCGTGCGTCGGCCCGGAGAACCCGTAACCCGGGATGGACGGGATGACCAGGTGGAACGCGTCGGCCGGGTCGCCGCCGTGCCCGGCCGGGTCGGTCAGCGGGCCGATGACGTCCATGAACTCGGCGACCGAGCCGGGCCACCCGTGCGTCATGACGAGCGGCAGGGCCTCGGGCTCGGCGGAGCGGACGTGCAGGAAGTGGATGTTCTGGCCGTCAATGGTGGTGGTGAACTGCTCGAAGGAGTTAAGCCGCCGCTCGTGCGCCCGCCAGTCGTAGCCGGCCCGCCAGTACCCGGCCAGCTCCCGCACCACCTCCAGCGGGATGCCGTAGTCCCAGGCGGCCCCCTCCAGCTCGTCCGGCCAGCGGGTCCGTGCCAGCCGGTCCCGCAGATCGTCCAGGTCAGCCTGGGGGACGTCGATCCGGAACGGCCTGATCTGGGTGTCCTTGATCTGTGTGTCCTTGATCTGGGCGCCGGCGGCAAAGTTGTCCATGACGGGGTTGTATCACCCTGTCAGCCGACCCCGCGCGTCCGCCTCTCGGCCAGCTCCCTGATGTCCCTGGGCAGCGCGCCGGCCACCAGCAGCCGCGGCAGCAGGTCAGGCTCGGTCGTCAGCGCCCGGAAGCACAGCGAGGTGGTCACGTCGTGATCGGGCCGGTGGATCACCTCGATGGCGTCCCCGCCGCAGATCTCACCCGGCTCGATTACCCGGAAATACGGGCCGGGCTTGGCCTCCAGCGTGAACCGCTTGATCCAGCCGGACCGCGCCAGCCAGCCCTGGAACGTGCCGCACGGAACCCGCGGGCAGGACACCTCCAGGATCACATCCGGCCCGACCCGCCAGCGCTCCCCGATCAAGGTGGCGTTGACGTTGATGCCCGTGGTGGTCAGGTTCTCCCCGAACATGCCGTTGGCCAGCGGCCGCTCCAGCTCGGCCTCCCAGTCGTCTAGGTCCTCCCGGGCGTAGGCGTAGACGGCCAGGTCCGGGCCGCCGTGGTCACGCACGTCGAAGACCCGGTCGCCCGCCAGACCGACCATGCCCTTGGCCCGGGGCACGGTGACCATGACCGGTCCCTCCGCGGGCTGCTTGTCGATGCCCGTGAGCTTCATGTCATTCCACGGGTTGGGCCGCGGCCGCCCCACGTTGACCGAAAGCACCTTCACACGTCGACCATACGCAGGGCATCAGCCAATGTCAGTCCCATTTCTGGCCGGCGAATTCGCGCTCACCCCACGGGATCATGCCAGCTCATCCCGCACCAGTTGCCGGCGGCCAGGCGGGCACGTTACATCTGGTCGGCGAGTGAGTAAACGCGCTTGGCATTGTCCGCGCAGATCATCCGCGCCAGGCGCCCCATAGCCCGTTCGGAAAATTGGTCTTGCTCCCGGCCGGTGCGCAGGAATTCCGACAGCGCGGTGCGGAACAGCGCCGCCCCCAGGTAGTACAGCTCGGGCAGGCCCCAGGCGTCGGAGGAGTACAGGAACTTGCCGAACGGCGCCAGCTCCAGCGCCTCGGCCAGCAGCGCAGGGGCCCGCGCGCCCAGGTTGTGGGTGGCCAGCCCGGCGTCCACGTACACGTGCGGGAAGACCTGGGCCAGGTAACCAGCCTCGCGGTGGTACGGGTAGTTGTGCAGCAGCATGACCGGCACCCCAGCCGGCTGGGTGGCGCGCAGCAGCGGGGTGAGCAGCAGCGGGTTGCAGCGGTGCAGGTCCACGTCGCTGTCCCCGTAGCCGACGTGGAACTGGATGGGCAGCCCGAGGTCGACGCCGCACCAGATGAGGAACCGCTGCAGCGTCTCGGAGGCCAGCCGGTACGGGCCGCCGTCCTGCGCCGCCAGCCAGCGCCCGGCCGCCGCGGTCACCTCGGCATCGGACGGCCGCCAGGGCGCCAGGTCCAGCCCGGTCCGGTAGGCCG
>JBAPYC010001119.1:0-3851 GCA_049284535.1 Streptosporangiaceae bacterium | reverse complement strand
GCCCTGCTGGCCGGTTACGCCGCCCAGGCCGCGGCGGCGCTTGACCGGGAGCGGCTGCGCACCCAGGCCGCCCAGGCCGAGGCGCTGGCCGAGGGCAACCGGATGCGCACCGCGCTGCTCGCCGCGGTCAGCCACGACCTGCGCACCCCGCTGGCCTCGATCAAGGCGTCGGTCAGCAGCCTGCGGCAGACCGACGTGCAGTGGTCTGAGGAAGACGAGGCCGACCTGCTGGCCACCATCGAGCAGAACGCCGACCGGCTGGACGCGCTGATCGGCAACCTGCTGGACATGAGCCGCCTGCACACCGGATCGCTGCAGCCGTTCCTGCGGCCCACGGCCATCGACGAGGTGGCGCCGATGGCGCTGCTCGGTATGGACGACGACCTGCGGCTGGAGATGGCGATGCCGGAGGGCTTCCCGCTGGTGCTGGCCGACCCCGGCCTGCTCGAGCGGGTGCTGGCCAACCTGTTCTCCAACGCGCTGCGGCACTCCCCGGCCGGGCAGCCGCCCGAGCTGCAGGCATCCCTGGAAAGCGGGGCGGTGTGGCTCGAGGTGGTCGACCACGGGCCCGGGGTGCCGGACGGGCAGAAGGCCGCGATGTTCGAGCCCTTCACCCGGCTCGGCGACCGCGGCGACAGATACCCCGGCGTCGGCCTGGGCCTGGCCGTGGCCAAGGGCTTCGCCGAGGCCATGGGCGGGCATATCTCGGCGCTTGACACACCCGGCGGCGGGCTGACCGTCCGGATCACGATGCCGGCGGCGATCGGCGAGGCGTCCGCGCTCGAGACCGGGTCATGACGCGCGTGCTCGTCGTCGATGACGAGCCGTCCATCCTGCGTGCGCTCCGGATCAACCTGTCCGCCCGCGAGTATGAGGTCAGCACGGCCACCGACGGCACGAGCGGCCTGGCCGCGGTGGCCCGCGACCGGCCGGACGTGATCATCCTGGATCTCGGGCTGCCGGACATGGACGGCACCGAGGTCATTCATGGCGTCCGCGGCTGGACCTCGATCCCGATCATCGTGCTGTCCGCGTGGGGCCAGGAGAGCGCGAAGGTGGCCGCGCTCGATGCCGGGGCCGATGACTATGTGACCAAGCCGTTCGGCATGGATGAGCTGCTGGCGCGGCTGCGGGCCGCGGTCCGGCGGGCCGCGCCGGCCCCGGACGAGCCGGTGGTCAAGACCGATGATTTCACCGTGGACCTGGCGGCCAAGCAGGTGAGCCGCCCCGACGGCTCCGGCGTCCGGCTGACCCCGACCGAGTGGCAGCTGCTGGAGATCCTGGTCCGCAACGCCGGCCGCCTGGTGACCCAGCGGCAGCTGCTGCGCGAAGTGTGGGGCCCGGCGTATGAGACGGAGAGCAACTACCTGCGGGTGTACCTGGCCCAGCTGCGGCGCAAGCTCGAACCGGAGCCGTCCCAGCCGAAGTACCTGCTGACCGAGTCCGGCATGGGGTATCGGTTCAAGGTGTAGCTCCGGCGGGATACAGCTCCGCATTCCTGGTCACCCGCCAGGCGGCGGGCTTCCAGGGATACGGGATGGGCAGCTACATGCGTCGTTGGACGTTGTTTTCATGATCATGGGCATTTCGCGCTAAATACTGGTCGTTTCGGACCATGATCATGGTTCTGGGGCTTTTCGACCCATGATCATGGGATGCCGGCTGGATGATCCGGGGCCGGCGGGGCTGACGGGGTTACCAGCGGGGGGTTTTGTCGTAGCGGGGCTTCCAGACGGCGCGGTAGAGAAGGCGCAGTGGCGGCGGGAGCGCACGCAGGGGGCTGGTCGCGCTGGAGCCGGAGGCCGCGCTGGAGCCCACGCTGGAGCTGGAGCCCGCGCCTGAGCCGGAATCTGCGCCGTCGAGCATCCAGGCGAACATCTCGCCGTTGGCGGACAGGCCGTTGCGGCGGGCGATGCGGAAGCCGACGCGGCGCCACTCGGCGGCGGTCAGGGCTACGCCGATGAGTGGCAGCGCGTCCCGTTCCTCGTGCGTGAGGTGGCCGGTGAGCGTGCTGGCCAGGGCGTCGAGCTTGTCGGCGAGGCGGTCCTCGCCGGTTCCGGGCGGCTGGGCGAACGCCACATCCACCGCGGCCAGCAGCGGGTCGATGTGAGTGTGCTCTTCCTCCATGGCATCCAGCGCCGAGCGGGCGCTGTCGCTGTGGGCCAGACGGGGACGCATGAGCGGCCAGATGACCTCGTCCTCGGCGCTGTGATGCAGGTGCAGTTCGCGCTTGAACAGGTCCCAGCCGGCGCCGATCGAGGCCCGCCGGGCCGGATCGGCCAGGTTAGCCCGGGCGCTCACGCGGGCCAGCCGGGTCAGGTCGCGGCGGAAGGCGTCGTGGGCCGCGAGCATGATGGTCAGGTCGGCGTCGCCGGTGCCGTGCCGGGCGGCGCTGGTGCCGGGCAGGTTCTGCGTGGTCATGATGGTGTCTCCTCGCTGATCGGGCGGACCGGGATCTCGCTGGCCCGCCGGGTGATCTCTTCCAGCGTCCGGATCGTGGTCTGCAGGTCACCGGGGTCGATGGCGGCCAGGATCGGGGCGGTCAGCTGGCGGCCGGCACCAAGGATGTCCGCGCGCAGCGCCTGTCCCTGGGCGGTCAGCCGGACTGCGCCGCCGGCCCTGCCGTCGCTGGGCCCGTCGCTGGGCCCGTCGGTGGCGACCAGCCCGGCCGAGATCACCTCGGCGGCCAGCCGGGATGCGGCGGCGGCGTCGAGATCGAGCCATTCGCGCAGGTCGCGCTCGTAGGCCTCCAGGGTGGCGTGGCCGCCCAGTGAGTTCAGGCGCTGCAGGGCCAGGTAGGCCTGGCGGCTGACACCCCGTTCGGCCAGGTCGATGTTCAGCAGCCTGGTCAGGGCGGCTTCGGTCTGCCCGACGGCCTGGCCGACCGGCACGGCCGACGCCGGAGGCCCGGCCGGCGCTGGAGTCTGGAGCTGGATGTTCGCCATGGTGTTTCCCCTCGTAAGTGACGGCTCGTACTGCATGACGTAGCCGGGACGTATCGTGTGACTGGCTACGCCTAGGAAAGCTAACATTTCGGTAAGTTGATGTCTAGTTTAATTAGATACTAGGAGAGTTAAGCATGTCTGAGGGCGCGGTCAGCGCGGAGCGGCGGAGGCTGGAGGAGGAATTCCTGCTGGCGATGCGGCGGGGAGGTTCGGTGCTGCAGTTGCTGGGGCAGCGGGCGGCCGAACGGATCGGGATCAACGTCACCGACCTGAACTGCCTGAACATCGTGGCGTTTGGCGGTCCCATGACCGCGGGCGACCTGGCCCGGGCGACCGGGCTGACCACGGCGTCGATCACGGGGGTGATTGACCGGCTGGAAGACGGCGGTTACGTCCGGCGGGAGCGGGACCCCGCGGACCGGCGCCGGGTCATCGTCACGCTGAACGCCGGGCCGGCGCTCAGCGAGGTCGGGCACACCTTCGGCCCGCTGGTGATGGCCTGGCAGCAGGCCGCGGCGGGCTATTCGGATGAGGAATTGCGGCTGCTGGTGGGATTCCAGCAGCAGTTCGTGGACGTCGTGCGGGAGCAGCTGGGGCGGCTGAGCGACGGTGCTGCCGGGGCACGCGGCTCCGGCAAGAGCAGGCCGGCCGCCCGTTCAGAATAAATTCGTGGGTGGGGAGCGGAGGTGGCGGGTAGGCACATGGTGTGCGGCAATCCCTCCTCAGTACCAAGCGCGTGCGCAAGAACCGCAAGGGTTCCCTGCTGTCCCGGCCGGCGGCGGTGGCCGAGCGGGTTGAGCGCGCGCACGCCCTCGATCCCGTCGTGCACGGTCTGTCCGACACCGTCGTGCGGGTGCTGCCGGCCGGCGCGCGGGCCGATGCCCTGCACGGCGTGCCGTTCGGCCA
>JBAPYC010001118.1:0-2807 GCA_049284535.1 Streptosporangiaceae bacterium | reverse complement strand
CCACCGCTCGACCTGGCTGATCCACGACGAGTACGTCGGCGTGAAGTGCAGCTGGACACGGGGATGGGCCAGCAGCCACCGGTGCACGACGGGCGCCTTGTGCGCGGACAGGTTGTCGCAGATCACGTGGATGGCCAGGCCCGGCTCGGTCTGCCGGTCGATCTGGTCCAGGAAGTCCCGGAAGTCGACGGCCCGGTGCTGGGCGGACAGCTGGCCGATCACCTTGCCGGTGGCGGTGTTCAGCGCGGCGAACAGGTCGATGGTGCCGTGCCGGACATAATCATGGCTGCGCCGCTCCGGTGTCCCGGGAATCATCGGCAGCACCGAGGCAGTGCGTTCCAGCGCCTGGATCTGCGGTTTTTCGTCGACCGCGAAGACGGCCGCGTTCGCCGGCGGGGCCAGGTACAGCCCCACCACGTCGCGGATCTTGTCGATGAGGAGCGGGTCCGGGGAGATCTTGAAGTCCTCGGTCCGCCAGGGCTGCAGCCCGAACGCCCGCCAGATCCGGTGCACCGATGTCGGCGAGATGCCCACCCGCCTGGCCAGTTCCCGCTTGGACCAGTGCGTGGCTCCCTCGGGCGTCTCCTCCAGGGTCCGCACCACCACCTCTTCCACCTGGGCGTCGGTGATGGTGCGCGGCACCCCGGGCCGGGGCTCATCACCCAGCCCGCCCAGCCGCTTTGCCAGGAACCGGGCCCGCCACTTGGTCACGGTGCCCCGGTTGACCCGCAGCCGCGCCGCGACCGCGATATTGGAGCCGCCATCGGCGCAGGCCAGCACGATCCGCGCCCGCAGCGCCAGCCCCTGCGCGGTTTTCCGCCGCTTCGCCCAGTTCTCCAGCGTCCGCCGCTCAGCCTCGGACAGCACCACCGGCACCAGCCTGTTATCACCCATAACCCAGCAGACCGCCGATCAGGGACTCTGTCACCATCTGATCCGCGAGATGGAACTAAATACGACTCATGTGACGACGGCGGAACTCAAGACCGGGACACTAGCCAGCTGGCGTCCTGGTCAGTGCCGGCCTGGTTCAGTGCCGGCCGGGTTCAGTGCCGGCCTGGGTTCAGTGCCGGCACCGCCGCGGCCAGCCGCTGCATCCCCGCGTGCAGCTCGGCCGCGGAGCTGGCCGCGGAAAACGTCAGCCGGAGGTACGGACCGGGTGGCTCCGCGGGGAAGAAGGGCTGGCCGGGCATGACGATGACGCCGGCCTGGCGGGCCGCGCGGGCGACCTCGATGTCGTCGCCGCCCGGGGGAAGCCGGGTCCACAGGTGCATGCCGCCGGCTGGCCGCAGGAAGCGGACGTCGGGCAGCAGGGCCTGCAGGGCCTGCAGGTCCTGGGCAACGACCAGGGCGCGCTGGCCGAGCTGCTGCCCCAGGGCGCGCAGATGCCGTTCCCAGGCCGGGCGGGTGACAAGACTGAGGGCGGCTTCCTGCAGCGGGCGGGCGACGAACAGGTCATCGACAGCCCGGATGGCCTGCAGACGGGAGGCAACGGGGCCGCGCGCGATAAGGGCCCCGACGCGCAGGCTGGGCGAGGCGGCCTTGGTAAGGGACGTCAGGTAGATGACGTGGCCGCCGGCATCGTCGGCCAGCAGCGATCGCGGCGGCCGCCGGCCGTGGTTGAGCCAATGGCAGGCGTCATCCTCGATGATGAATGCCCGCGCGGCCGCGGCGACCGCGAGTACCTCCGCCCGGCGGTCCGGGGTGAGGACGGCGCCGGTCGGATTGTTGTACGTGGGCTGGCAGTAGAAGGCGCGGGCGCCACTGCGGGCGAAGGCCTCTGCGAGCAGCCCGGGAATCACGCCGTGCTCGTCGACTGGGACGGGAAGAACGCGGATGCCCGCCAGCCGTGCGACCGCCAGGGCCCCGGGGTAGGTCGGTGACTCGACCAGCAACGGCTCGCCCGGGCGCAGCACAGCCCGCAGCACCGTGGTGATGGCCGCCTGGCCGCCCGGGGTGATGATCACGTCCCGGGCGTCGCAAGCACCCGGGGCCGCACTGCGGGCGAACCAGGCCCGCAGGCTGGCCAGCCCGGCGGTGGGAGGCCGGTCCCATGCCTGCGGTGAGCGGGCGGCATGGTTCAGCGCGCTGTTCAGCGCCTGGGCCGGCATCAGCGAGGAGTGCGGGTATCCCGAGGCGAGAGAGATGAGATCGTCCGCGCCGGGCGGGTCGGCGAGCGAGGAGATGCCCTCGGCGTTGATCGTCCGCTCGCCGAGGGCAACCGACTGCCACGACATGTCCGCTGTGCCGTCCCTGGCCGTCCGCTGGGCGACGTAGGCACCGGCTCCCGGCCGGGTGACGACGAGGCCCTCGCCCGCCAGCAGCGCCAGGGCGCGCGATACGGTGACCGGGCCGACCTTGTGCGCGTCGACCAGCGACCGGGTCGAGGGCAGCCGGTCGCCGGGGGCCAGGCGGCGAACCTCGTCCCGCAGCTGGTTCGCCACGCGCGCGGTACTGCTATCGTTGTTTATGACGGTATACGGTAGCGCTATCGTTCATGACGTGCTACCGCTACTGGTGGACCGGTGAGCCCGGCTTGGGGCGCCGCGCTGCTGGTGGGCGCTGGGGTGCTGGCCGGCGTGGTCGGGACCGCGGGCGGGATCACCTCGCTGGTCTCCTATCCGGCTCTGCTGTGGGCGGGCGTTCCCCCGCTGCAGGCCAACGTGGTGAACATCGTCGCGCTGGTCGCCTGCTGGCCCGGGTCGGCGGTTGCCTCGCGGCCGGAGCTGGCGGGCCGGGGACCATGGCTGCGCCGCTGGTCCGTGGTCGCCGCCGCTGGTGGCGCGGCCGGGTCGGTGCTCCTGCTA